>CANKOI010000002.1 GCA_947484175.1 Deltaproteobacteria bacterium | reverse complement strand
TGTGGCGGTGCTGGCCGTGCCCCGCGCCGGGCCCGCCACCACCGCGCTCAACCGCGGCAGCGCCCTCGATGGGATGCGCTTTGTCGTGGCGCGCCCCGAGATGTTCGCCGCCCTCGCGCTCGACCTCGTGGCGGTGCTCTTCGGCGGCGTCATCGCGCTCCTGCCGATCTACGCGAGCGACATTCTGGGGGGCGGCCCCGACGCGCTCGGGTGGTTGCGGGCGGCCCCGGCGGCGGGCGCTGCGGCGGGAGCGCTGTGGCTGGGCCGATTCCCGATTCGGCGCAAGGCGGGGTGGCTGATGCTCGGGTCGGTGGTGATCTTCGGGGTGGCGACCTCCGTGTTTGCCCTCTCCACGAACCTCGCGCTCAGCCTTGTCGCGCTCGCGATCGGCGGCGCTGCCGACGAGTTCAGCGTCGTGGTTCGGCACTGCATCGTGCAGCTCAACACGCCCAACGAGATGCGCGGGCGGGTGAGCACCGTGAACTGGCTGTTCGTTTCGGTGAGCAACGAGCTGGGTCAGTTTCAGTCGGGGCTCGCGGCGGCGTGGCTCGGGGTGGTGCCGGCCGCCTTCCTCGGGGGGGTGGTGGCGGTGGTGAGCGCAGGCGTGGCGGCGGTCTGGGCGCCGAAGTTGCGGCAGATCGACCGACTGGAGTGAGGGGGGCGGGGTGATACACGGCCCAGATGGAGCCCGCCGCCGCTACCCAGCGCGTGGCGCTGCTCACCCGGGGAGACCTGTTTCCCACGGTGCACGGCGCCGCGGTGAAGATCGTGCGGGCGGCAGAGGCGCTGGCCGCGGCGGGTGACCACGTGGTGCTGGTGAGCGACGATCGTGAGGCCTACCTCCGCTTCGAGCGCGGCGAGTTTCGGCGGGTGCCCTTCGGGGCGCGGGCGCGGGCCGTGCAGGAGTGGCCCTTTCTCCGCAACCAGGCCCGCTTCGAGGAGTGGCTGCGGCGGCTGGGCTACCCTGCCGACGAGACCTTCCTCTACCGCCCCCTGCTCGACCCGGCGTGGTGGGCCCGCGCGCTCTACGTCGGCCTCCGCGAGCGCATCGACGTCTACCAGGCGGAGTTCCCTGGCTACGCCGTGCCCGCCGTGATCGCGGCGCGGGTGCTCGGCGGCCGGAGTGTGCTGGTGGAGCACAACGTGGAGCACGACCGACTCCGCCAGATGGCGGGGCTCCCGGAGGGGGCGCTCCGCCGGATTCGGGCGATCGAGGAGGCCGTAGTGCGCGCAACGGACGACGTGATCGTCCTCTCCGAAGAAGACCGCGCCCGGCTTGGCGGGCGCGGCTGGCTCGTGCCGCATGGCGTTGACCTCGCCAGCTACCGCGGGCAGCGCGTGGACCTGCGCGCCCGCTTCCACCTGCCCTCCGGGCCGGTGATCTTCTTCCACGGCACCCTCCACTACGCGCCCAACACCGAAGCCGTACGCTTCCTCGCTGAGCGCGTGCTGCCCGCGCTCCCGCCCGACGCGTCCATCCTCTGCGCCGGGATGGGCGCGCCCGTCGAGCTGGCGTGCGACCGCCTGCGCTTCACCGGCCCCCTCGACGATCTCGCCGCGGTCATACAGTCCGCCGACCTCTGTGTGTGCCCCTTGTTCGCAGGCGGCGGCACCCGGATGAAGCTGTT
Source organism: Deltaproteobacteria bacterium (assembly GCA_947484175.1). Lineage (GTDB taxonomy): Bacteria > Myxococcota_A > UBA796 > UBA796 > SXON01 > SXON01. The sequence continues at coordinate 105,487 of CANKOI010000002.1, read as the reverse complement.
GGAGTACTTCGCGGCGGGGCGGGCGGTGGTGAGCACGCCGCTCGGAGCCGAGGGCCTCGGCGTGAGCCACGAACAGGAGCTGCTGATCGCGGAGCCGGATGCGTTCGTGCCCGCGGTGCTCCGAGCCTTGGGCGACACGGCGCTGCGCGAGCGAGTAGGCGGCCGCGCGCGCGCCTACGCCGCGGTCCGGGACTGGAGCGAAGTCACCCGGAGCACCCGTGCCATCCACCGGGGGCAGGGCGCCGACTTCGTTCCGCGCCCATCGATCGAAGCGCACTTGCCCCCGCGGGTGCCCAGCAAGCCGCTCACGCTGCTCTTCCTCGTCAACCGCGGCTGCAACCTCCGCTGCGTGTTCTGCGACCTCTGGGACCGCCCCGAGAACGTGCCCATCCACCGCGCCCTCCGCTTGGTGGAGGAGGCCGCGGGCATCGGCACGAAGGTGCTCGTCCTCACGGGGGGCGAGCCGCTGCTGCACCCCGATCTCCCCGCGCTGGTGCGGCACGCTCGCTCGCTCGGCATGGCGGTGAACGTGACCACGAACGGCACGCTGGTGGACCGCCACCTTCCCGCCCTTGCCGAAGCCGGCCTCACCTCGATGAGCTTCTCCCTCGACGGGCTCGCCGCAACGCACGACCGGCTGCGCGGGCAGCGGGGTGCGTTCAAACGCACCTGGGCGCAGCTCCTGCGCACCATCCACGACGGCCGAGTGGAGACCGCCGTCTATTTCACCGTCACCAACCAGAACGTCCGCGAGCTGGTGCAGGTGTACGAGCGGGCCACGGCGGCCGGAGCGCGCTTCGACTTCTGGCCGGTGAACGACGCTCCCGACCTCTACCTCACCTCGGAGGCCGACCGGGCCGCTTGGCTCGGGGCGCTGGAAACCCTCTCGGGGCGCGACCCCGAGGTGGCCCGCAAGGCTCACTACTACGCGGAGGCGCTCCGCTACCACGCGGGCGAGAAGGGGCGCGTGCGTTGCCTCGGCCTTGTCGATCAGTACGGTGTCACCTACACCGGCGACCTGCTCCCGTGCTGCGTGTGGGGAGGGGAGGGGCTCAAAGTGGGCAACGTGTTTTCCACGCCGCTCGGCGAGCTGTGGCGCAGCCCGGAGGTGCAGTCCTACCGGGAGGGGCTGTGGGGGAAGGGATGCAGCGCGGGCTGCTACAACCATTCGCTCTACGAGCTGGTGGAGAGCACGGGGGAGAGCCACCGGGTTGTTTCGTAGCGCGTGTCGTGCTGATTCACCTCGCCGCCGGTCGCCGCGCAGGACGCGGCGCCGGTGGGGCGAAGGTCCCTTGCCAGCAGGCGGTGGCCATGGGGGCGCGGGGGAAACACGGGCGTTGGCGTGGGGGCCTGCCGCAGCTGGCCGCCCCGGAGCGATCACCTTGGCCGCCCCGGATGCGATCACCTACGGCGCCCTGCAACAACAGATCGCCCGGCTGCCCAGAGACTCCGCTGGGCTTGCCGCTGCGGCTCAGCACGGTGGGTATTACCCCCCAAACCCCTCCAACGTGGCCAGCGGCTCCCCGAACCCAAACCCCTCGCCAATGTCCGCCGACATCGACCACACGCTCACGCCGTTCGGCTCGATGAGTTCAAACCGCCCGAGGGTGCCCCACGAAACCAGCGTGTTGCCGCTCGGCAGGCGCCACACGTCACCGAGGGAGTGGGCGAACAAGCCGGGCGTGAAGCTCCACACCTCGGTGGCCGTTCCCGCCGCTTCGTCCAATGCGAACTCAACCACCCGCGAGCCATCCCCGGCGTTGGCCCCGTTGTCGAACACCAGCACGTTCCCGTTCTCGAGCGGACGCAGCCGGTGCTGGTGGGTGAAGGACCTCGTGCCGCTGAACGTGAAGTCCGACTGGGTGCCGCCGAGCTTCCACAGCAGGCTGCCGTCCTCGCTGAGCTTCACCACGCAGCTCAGGTTGCGGATCGACACGTAGGTAGCGCCGTCGTCGGGGTTCCAGGTGAGCCCGTTCACGTGCGTCCAGCCGGAGCCGCCGTAGTCGAGGCCGGGCTCCCACGTGAAGCTGTCCCACGCGCTCCACAACGGCTCCACGCTGCCGTCGGGCGCCCTCCGCTGCACGCTGTCGCCCCGCACCCACTCCTCTCCCACCTGACGGAAGTCGTACACCGGCCAGATCAGCGTGCCGTCGGGCTGGCGAGCGAAGCCGTGATGCCCCGGGTGGATGTCCGTGGTGGTTGCGTCACCCCCCAGCACGGGTGTCGTCACCACCTCGCCGACCGAGTCGATCAGGTTGTCGGGGTCTTCGGCCGTGGTGGTGAATCGGAGGTACTCCACGTCGCGCCCGTCGGGCGAGAGCTGGGCGTCCGTCACCGTGGCCGCCCCCTCCTGGCTCACCCACCACGAGATCGCGCCGTCGGTGTCGACCAGCAGCGCGCCTCCCTGTCCGCCGAACATGCTGGTCACGATCCAGCCGGCGTCGTCGCCTGGGTCGCCCTCCACGAGGAAGTGCGGGAAGGCCTTGGGGTGCGCGCGCGTGTTGAACGCCCCCTCGCTCTCCTGCGCCAGCTCCGAGCCTTCGTAAACCCGCACGCGGTACTGGGCCTCCATGCCCGGCGCCATCCCCACGAGGTGCGCCTCTTGGGTGAGCGCGTCGTCGGGAAGCTCGAGGGTGTGCACCTCTCCGTCGGTGCCGTACTCCACGGTGGCGTGGGTGGCGCGGTCGGTCTCCCAGCGCAACGTCACGACCGTGCCGGGACCAGGCACCACCTCCACCTCGGAGAGCTGAACCGCGCAGGCGCTGAGGAGGAGGGGGAGCATGGCGGGCGCCCACCTTGTTAGCACAGCCCGCATGGCATGGGCACGCGCGAGCTTCAAAGGGCAGGGGGTGTGGGCAGAGGTGGACGGGGACGGCGCGCCGGTGGTGACGGCCGGCCGCATCGCCGTGCGCTACTCCGACAAGGCCGGCGCCACGATCTACCAGGCGGGAGCGGGCCGCGTGGAGCCATCGGGCAAGCCCCCCGTGGAGCTGCCCGCGGGGGCGCCGGCCGACGAGACTCGCGCGCCTGCGTCGGCAGCGGTGAACAGCGAGGTCCGGGCCGGGCAGCCGGCTTCGCGCAGCGGGCGCGGGAGCGGGTTCGGGTCGGCGGGCACACGCACCGCCGCGCAGGCGACCGCCGCGAAGGCCGCGGCCACCGCGCAGGTGAGCGCCGCAGCCAACGCCGTGCGCTGTTTCACAGACGGCGCCTGCACCGGGAATCCCGGCCCCGCCGGGGCCGGCCTCGTGGTGAAGTTCGCCGACGGGCGCGTGGTGGAGAAGCACCGGGCCCTCGGGTTTGCGACCAACAACGTGGGCGAGCTGGCCGGCATCGAGATGGCGCTCGACGAGCTCGACGCCGCTGCCGTGGAGCCTGATGCCGAAGCCGTGATCTTCTCCGACTCGCAGTACGCCCGCGGCGTGCTCACGCAGGGGTGGAAGGCGAAGGCGAACGTAGAGCTGATCGCCGCCATCCGGGTGCGCCTGCGCGCTCGCCCCGGCGTGGTGTTGCAATGGGTGGCTGGCCACGTAGGGCTCGCCGAGAACGAGCGCGCCGACGCCCTAGCCCGCCGCGGCGTAGACGAGTCCCGGCGCAGGTAGCGGCGGGGCAGCCGTAAGCAGCCGCGTTAGCGGGCGGCCATGCTTACCCTCCTCCCCTTCCTGCTCCTCGCCGGCTGCCCCGAAGACGACACCGCCCTCGAAGGGGACTGGGCCGACTGCGACCCGATCGCGTTCGCCAAGTGCGCCAACCCCTTCCCGTCCAGCTACTACCTGCGGGAAGACGACACGAGCCCCACCGGCTGGCGCGTGCATCTGGGCGAGACCACCCTGCCCAGGACCCAGCAGGACGCGCTCACCTACCAGCCCAGCCCCACCTACTGGAACGAGCTCGATGGCTTCTCGCCGCTCGGGGGTTTTGTCGTCGACATCCCCGGGATGAGCACGTCCAACCTTCCGGGCCACGCCGCCATCGCCGCCTCGCTGGAAGACGACAGCAATCTCGTGATCCTCGACTGGGAGACCGGCGAGCGCGTTCCCGCCTGGGCCGAGCTCGACTACGCCGGCACCGCGGTAGAGGGCGATCGCACGCTGTACATCCACCCCGCGGTGCCGATGCTCAACAGCAAGCGCTACATCGTGGCGCTGCGCAACGTCCAAGACTCCGCGGGCGCCACCTTGCCCACCAGCGCGGGGTTCGCCGCCCTGCGGGACGGCACCGCCACCGAAGACGTGAGCATCGAAGGCCGCCGCGACCTCTACGACGACCTCTTCACCCGCCTCGAAACCAACGGCTGGTCGCGCGACAGTGTGACCATCGCGTGGGACGTCGTGATCAAGTCCGCCGACTCGGTGGGCGGGCGCATCGGCTTTATGCGCGACGACGCCAAGGCGCGGGTTGGCGAGAGCGGCCCTCCCTACATCGTCACCTCGGTGGAGGAGTACACCGTGGAGCAGAACGAACACACGTGGAAGCGGGTGTACGGCGAGATGACCGTGCCGCTCTACACCGACACCGACGGGTCGGGAACGTTGCTCACCCGAGGCGCCGACGGCCTGCCCTTCTACAACGGCGAAACCACCGTTCCGTTTACGATCATCGTGCCCCGCACGGCCGAGGCCGACCCCCGCCCGCTCAAGCTCGTGCAGTACGGCCACGGCCTGCTGGGCGGGCAGGACGAGGTGCACGGCGGCTACTTGGGCGAGGTGGCCGATCGGTACGGCTACCTCCTGTTCGCGGTCAACTGGACCGGCATGGACGAAGACGACGCCGACACCATCACGCTGATGATCCTCAAGGACCTCGGCCAGTTCGCCAGCATCCCGGAGCGCTCGCACCAAGGCTTCGTGGAGTCCGCTGCCGCCACGTGGCTGATGAAGGGGGCGATGGCCACCGACCCCAACCTGATGGTCGGGGAGACGGCGCTCGTCGACCCGAGCGAGGTCTACTACTACGGGAATTCGCAGGGTGCGATCCTCGGCGGAGCCTACGTGGCGGCCTCCAAGGACATCGACCGGGCCACGCTCGGTGTCGGCGGGGGCCCGTACTCGCTGCTCCTGCCGCGCAGCCAGGACTTCGTTCCCTTCTTCGGACTGTTCCAGTCGGTGTACGACGATCAGCGCGACCTGGCCCTCTGGATGATCCTGATCCAGCAGCTGTGGGACACCGGGGAGTCCGCAGGTTTCGCTAGCCAAATGGTGAACGAGCCGCTTCCGGGCGTAAACCCGAAGCAGGTGCTGATTCAGGATGCGATCGGGGATGCGCAGGTCTGTACGCTCGGCGCGCAGACGATGGCGCGGGCCTACGGGGCGTTCACGCCCGGCACGCCCGTTGCCGAGGTCTGGGGCATTTCCAGCGGCGAGGGGGTGGCTGGCGCGAGCGGCATCACCGAGTACGACTTCGGCCTGCCCACCGTACCCGACAACAACACCCCGCCCGAAGAAGGGCTCGACTCGCACGAGGACACCCGCCGTGCCTACGCCGCCCAGGCGCAGATGGACCACTTCTTCCGCTCCGGCGAGATCCTGAACTTCTGCGCGGGGGCCTGCTTCTGCCTCGAAGGCAACTGCGACGCCCCGGTCGCGGGGGACTGAGCGCGGGCGCCGGCTCTACTCCGCCGCGATGTGGAACGGGCCGCTTGCCGGCTCGAGAAGGCGAAGCGCTGAGCCGACGCGGACAAATCGCCCGACGAGCAGCTCATGCTGGGGGTCTGAACCGGTCTGAACGAGCAGGAAGGCGCGGTTCTCCGCGTCGGCCCGGCCGCCGAGGAAGCGCGCTCCGGCGGGGAGGTCTCGCCGGAGCTTCGCGAAGTCCGGGCCCAGCGCCGCGGGGGTGCAGGCCTCCAGCCACGCCTCCGCGGCTCCGCCAAGGGCTTGGGTGGCGTTGCCGCCGACGAGGAAAAGCTCTCGCCACGCCCGCACATCGTCGGCCCGGACGGCGTCGAAGGTCATGCGGGCCAGCTCGGCGGGCGTCAACGGGGTCCGCCGCGCCCGGTGCACCTCCGGCTCGCGCACCCGCAGGAGCAGCCACAGCAACAACAGAACCGCGACCAGCGCCAGCGAGGTTTGGGTGTTGGGGGGAAGCATGGCGGTGACTCCCAGCAGGATCATGCCAGAACCCGGCGGTGCGGTCGAGCCCGCGACCTCAGCTTTGCCGGGCTCGGCTCAGCGGATCCACACGTACACGTCGTCCAGGCCGAAGCTCTCGTCGGAAGCATCTTGGTCGAGGGTGGAGCCGCCGAGCACGTTGATCGAGCTCGCGGAGTGCGCGGGTTGCACCTCTACGGCGTGTCGGCTGTCGTAGGAGCCGTAGTACCCTCGATTCCAGCCGCACACCTCGCCGTACACCGAGGTGTGGTTGTTCTGGGACTGACTCCATTCCGTCGTGCTGTCCACCTGCACGTAGGCGGTCTCGCCGTCCCAACTGTCGAGCGCGATGTAGTTCAGGAGCACCCAAGCTTCGCTGTGGGTGATGGCGTAGGAGGACACGTCGATGTCCATGCTGCCCCCCGCGATGACTGAATAACCGCCCAGAATATCGCCCCACGTGCCGCAACTGGTGGTGGTGGTGGTACTCCAGCCCGAGTCGGCGGCCGGCGTGAAGGTGTCGTCGAAGATCAGCGTCCAGCCCCCCCCGTCGTGATCCATGTCGCAGGAGGTGTACGTGGCCGTGCCTGCGAAATCGATCCAATATTCGGCGCTCGTCGAGGTGATGCCGTCGTTGAGCAATTCGAGGCAACTCGGCCAGGGGCAGCTCGCGGCGGAACCGGGGTAGATCGCGGCGTCCGTGTCGTCACAATCCCAGTCGTTGTCTACGGTGTCGGCGGGCTGCTCGCAGCCCGTGGTGGCGACGTCTCCATAGCCATCGGCGTCGTCGTCCTCGTACCACGTGAACGTGCCGGCGCCATCGTCGATCGTGCCGTCGCAGTCGTCGTCGATGCTATTACAAATCTCGGTCTCCGCAGGGTTAACCGCGGCGTCCGTATCGTCGCAGTCGTCGTCGTCGCGCACGTAGCCGGCGGGGGTCGAGCAGGCGTCCTGCCACACGGCAGCGTTGCCGTAGGTGTCGCCGTCCGCGTCCTCCCAGTAGGTGCGCGCGTCCGCCGCTCCATCGTCGATCAGGCCGTCACAATCATCGTCCTCGGTGTTGCAGTACTCGGTTGCGCCCGGATTGGTGAGCCGTCGGGCGTCGTTGCAATCGGTGTTGTCGGCCACGTAGTCTACGGGTGCGTCGCACGCGCGGGTGGACACGGAGGGGTCGCCGTAGCCGTCGCTGTCCCCGTCCGAGTACCAGTCGCTTGCGTCCGCCGCGGAGCCCTCGTCGATCACCCCGTCGCAGTTGTCGTCCACCAGGTTGCAGAGCTCGGTGGCCGCGGGGTTCACCAGCGCGTCCGCGTCGTCGCAGTCGGTGTTGTCCGCCACGCTTCCGAGGGGGGCGGTGCAGCTTGCCATGGCCGTCGCGGGGTCGCCGTAGCGGTCGCTGTCGGCATCGGTGTACCAGGTGAGCGCGTCCACCGCGTCGGCCTCGTCCACGATGCCGTCGCAGTCGTTGTCCGCGCCGTCGCAGACCTCCACCGCCCCCGGAAAGTTCGCAGCGGCCGCGTCGTCACACTCTTCGCAGGCGGCCCACCCGTCGCCGTCTGCGTCGGCGAAGGCCACGCTTCCGTCACAGTTGTAGTCGTTCGGGTCGCTGCAGTCCGCCTCGGCTGCACCCGGGTGATACAGGGTCGATGTATCGTCACAGTCGCCGTCAAACGAGGTGAATCCTGCCGGTGGCGTGCAGGCTTGTATCGTGCTGCCCGTCTCCCCGTAGCCGTCGCCATCGGCGTCGGCGTACCAGGTGAGGGGGTCGGCGGCCTCCGCATCGTCGATGTTTCCGTCGCAGTCGTCGTCGATGCCGTTGCACACTTCGGTTGCCGCGGGGTTCACCAGCGCGTTGCCGTCGTCACAGTCGGTGCCGTCTGCGATCCGCCCTTCCACTTCCCGACAGGCCCACACCACGTCCGCTGCGTCCCCAAAACCGTCGAGGTCCACATCGGCGTACCAGGGTTGGTCCGCGTCGGTGTTGTCGTCCACGATCCCGTTGCAGTCGTCGTCCACCTCGTTGCACAGCTCGGGGGCGCCGGGGAAGGTGGCGGGCTCGCTGTCGTCGCAGTCCGTGGCGTTGTTGACGAACCCCGCCTCGCCTTCACAGGCGGCGAGCGTCACGTTCAGGTCGCCGAAGCCGTCGTTGTCGGTGTCGGCGTAGAGGGTGGTGGTGACTCCCTCGTCCACCGCCCCGTCACAGTTGTTGTCCACGCCGTCGCACAGCTCCGCCGCGGCGGGGCTCACGGTCGCGTCGTGGTCGTCGCAGTCGCCGGCTGTCGCTACCGCTGCGTCCGGCCGTTCGCAGGCCTGCACCGGGCTGTCGTTGCCGTACCCATCGCCGTCTTCGTCCACGAACCAGTCGCTCGGCCCCCCCACGGTGGCGTCGGTGTCATCGCAGTCGTCGGCGCCGGAGAGGCCGTCGCCGTCGGCATCGGTCGACTTGTTCGAGCCCGCGTTGTCGGCGCAGGCGGCGAGGAAGAGGATGGCGAGGAGGGAAGGGCTGTTCATCCTGAGAGGATAGCGCATTTCGCGCGGGGTTGGGGGCCCTCTCCTATCCCCCCTTCCGCCTCCGCACCAAAAACACCCCAATCCCCCCGAGCACCGCCGCCGTTCCCGTGGGATTTGCGTGGGTGCAGCAACATTCGGTACACACCTCTTCCGGCGGCCCGACTTGGGTGGGAACAGGGGTTTCGTAGTTGTGCGTGTTTTGGGGGTCGTGGTGGATGCTCTGCCACTGCACGTCCTGATCGGCGTGTCCCTCCGTGTGCCAAGCAAACAGCTGACCTTCGCGGGTGCTGGCCACTACTTCTACGTAGCCATCCCCATCTACGTCGCCGATCGCGGCCGAACCGAGCAACCAATTTCCGGTGAACTTGGGCCAGCCGGGGGCCAGGTTTCCTTCACCGTCCCACGCATACAACAGGAAGCCGGCGCTGCCGAAAATACCTTCGGGTTTGCCGTCGCCGGTGACGTCGGCCACCGCGGGGGCCACGAGGAATTGGAGGTCTTCGAGCTGGCGAGGCCAGCCGGGCATCATGGTGCCGGTGGCGGTGTTCCAAGCGCCGGCCACGTTCTGGTAGTCCAAGGCCGTCCGTAACGGAAGCGAGAGGAGGTAGTAGGTGCCCGCGCCGCCCGCGAGAAACTCGGGGCGTCCGTCGCCGTCGAGGTCGCCGAAGCTCACGTTGTTGGACATGGTCGTGAGGCTGGGCTCGGTGACATTGTTGTTTTCGTCGAAGCCCGTGGCCACGTAGTTGAGGTCGGTCGCTACGGTGCCGTCGTGGTGGTACAGCGGGCTCTGGCCGAGCATCACGGGGCTCGAGATCTCGAGGTCGCCGTTGTCGTCGAGGTCCGCGAAGGCGAGGCTGCTGGGGTGGCCTTCGCCCACGATGGGCAGGAGGGCCGCCTCGCCCACGAGTCCCTGCTCCTCCACCGGCCAGCCGTCCAACATCGTGCCGGTGTTGGCGTCGAGCAGGTAGCTGATGCTGTTGCGGCCGTCCTTCGTGGCTTCGTTGCTGCCCACACCGAAGTCGATGTCGCCGTCATTGTCCACGTCGCCCACGGCTACGCCGTTGATGATGCGGTTGCCGGCGATGCCGCACAGCTCCTCGGCGCACAACTCCAGCGGGTATGGCCCCCAAGGGGCGCCGGAGTAGTCGAACACGTAGAGGCGCTGGTCCATGCCGGCCACGACCACCTCGAGGGTGCCGTCGTCATCGAGGTCTACGAGGGTGGGCGCTCCGGCGAAACCGTTGTCCCACGCGTCCGTGCCCTTGAACTCTTCGGGTGTGCGGCCCACCATCTCCACGGGCCAGCCGCTTTTCTCGCTGCCGTCGGCGTTCCACGCGTACACGAAGCCGGAACCGCTCGCGGCCAGCACGTCGGGCGTCCCGTCGCCCTCGAGGTCGCCCACCGCCACGGTGGCGATGAAGCCGTCTCGGAGCGGTTCCACGCCCCCCACTTCGGCGCCCTGCCCGGCATGCCAGTGAATGCTCACCGGCGTTTCCACGGGCCACCCGGCCAGCTCGCTCCCGTCGTGCTGGTAGGCGTGAACCCGCCCGCCGCCGGTGGCGATGACGATCTCGTGGTCGCCGTCGCCGTCGAGGTCGGTCAGGATGGGGCTCGACTCGCCGCTGTCGCCCATCTGGAGCGGAAAGCCGGCGAGCAGCGAGTCGTCTTCCTTTACGAAGAAGGTGCGGCGGGTCTCGCCCTGTACGCCCGCGGCGTCGCTGATCCGCACCCGAATGGTGATCGCCGGGGCGAATACGCGCGCCATCCGGTCGAGGATCACCTCGCCCTTGTGGGGCTCGCCCACCTCCGCGCCGAGGCTGGAAACGTCGAGCTCTGCGAGGGTGCCCGTAAACTCGGCGGTGCCGTCGCCTTCGGCGATCGTCGTCCACTTCGGCACATCCCACCCGCGGGCGTACTCCACGACGTAGTGGTAGCCGCTGCTGCGGTTGGCCATCACGGTGCCAGTGATGGGAAGCTTGCCCCCGGAGACCGCGTAGGTGTCGAACCAGCCGGGGCCGTCGATGCGCGCCACCGGCGGGATGCGCCCGGCGGAGACTGCGGCAACCGCAGCCCCCACGTTCATGCGGCCGTACCCGTAGAAGAAGTCCCAGCCCTCCTCGCTGGGGTAGGTGTGCGCGGTCTTCACGTCGGCGGCGGAGAGCCAGATGTCGTCGGCGTTGGTGGCGAGGAGCTGGCGGATCTCGTCGGGGCTGAGCGTGAGGCCCTGATCTCGCGCGGCGGAGATGAGCAGCCCGGCTGCTCCGGTCGTGAGCGCTGCGGCGCCCGTTGCACAAGCCGACGTGTTCACCGACCAGTCCAGACGGGGCCCGAAGTTGTTGCAGTTGAAGAAGTTCGTGTAGCTGTACACGTCTACTTCGCGGTCGTTGGTGTTCGGGTGGATCGACTTTACGTAGAAGATGTCGTCCAGCATCGCGGGCTGGTTCGAGTGGTAGGAGTTCTCGTCGCCTGCCACGCCCACGAGGGTCACGCCCGAGGCGTGCGCCCAGTCCACGATCTGCTCGAGTTCGCCGGGGCGCGAGAGCGCGCCGAGGCTCATGTTCACGACCGACGACTCCATCATCGTGGCGTAGGCGATGGCCATGGCCACGCGGTGGCCGTCGGTCACAAACCCATCGCCCGTGCGCAGTAGCAGCACCGAGCAGTTCGGGCAGATGCCGATGTCGCCGCCGTCGCCGCCTTCGGAGGCCATCTCCTCCACCACGCCGTCGCCGTGGTCGCCGTAGCTCACCCGCAGCTCGGCGTAGGGGTCGTTGTCGTCGGCGAAGAAGTCCCAGCCGGCGATGTCGTCGATGTAGCCGTTGGCGTCGTCGTCGAGGCCGTCGGAGAAGCTGTAGATGAGGTCGCTCGCATCGAGCATGCCGTCGGCGGCGTCGCGCCCGGCGGTCCAGTCGATGGTGGCATCCTCCGCCCAGTCCTGGATGTTCACAAAGCCGTTCTGATCGAGGTCGTGGTCGGCGGCTTCGGTGCCGTCGGCAAAGCGGGGGAGGGGCAGCTCGCCGATGTTGAGCGCCACCTTGTTCACGTAGTTCCCGTTCGACCACTCGAAACCGCTGTCGCAGACGGCGAGCTTCACGTCGAAGCGGCCCGTGGTGGTGCGCCAAGCGAGGTCGGCGCTGGCGCCGCTGGCCGTTTCACCTTCGCGGATCGTGTCCCGGCTGCCGATGGGGATGTTGCTGCTCAGGTACCACTCGTCGCCATCGGGCGGGCAGAGGTCGGGGCGGTCCTCTTCGCCGCATTCCGGGTAGGTGGGCAGGGGCAACACGGCCGGCGATAGCGCGATCAGAAGGAGGAGCATGCCGGGGTTCTAACGCCCCGCCGGGCTGCCCACATTCGTTTGACAGCGCGGCGCTTGCAGCGTGAGGGCGCAGGCCGTACCCTCTCGTCGATGGAATTTGCGGTCGTCCAACGTTTCCGGTGCACCCCCGACGAGTACTGGGATCGTACACGCGGCTCGGAGTTCGATCAGGCCATGGCGATCGCTTCGCAGGTGGAGATCGAGCCGCTTGAGCCGCGGCACAACGTGGATCGCGTCCGCGTCACGCAGATCGGCGAGCTGCCGCTGGTGGCGCAGAAGGCCCTCGGAGCTACGCGCTTCTGCTACGTGCAGGAGGTGGAAAACCAGCCCGGCACCCTTACCACCCGCTGGACCATCATTCCCGAACGGATGGCCGACCGGGTCACCTGTGCCGGAACGACGGAGATCCGGGCGATGGAAGAAGGCTGTGAGCGGGTGATCCGCGGCACGATCTCGGTGAAGCTCCCCTTGGTGGGGGGTACAATCGAGCGGTACATCGGAGAGAGCGTGGAGCGTGGGTACCAACGAGCAGAGCCGACCATCCGCCGCTTCGTGGAGGTGGCGTGATCCCGTTGGACTCGCTGCTGCTGCTGGCGGCCGTGGCTGGGTACGGCGACCCGGTGGGGGGCTTGCCCTCCAGCGAGGAACGGGCACTCGTGTTGTGGACCAACGCGGCGCGGGTGGCGCCCGAAGCGTTCAAGCAGGACTACCGGAGCGGCCGTTGTTCCCTTGCAGACTTTTCTGAGGACGAGAAGACGGCGAAGGCGCCCCTCTACATCGACATGGCGCTCACCGAGGCCGCGCGGTTCCACTCCGACGACATGCGGGAGAACGGCTGCTTTCAGCATGACTCGTGCGATGGCACCGACACGTGGGACCGCGTGGACCGGTTCTACAAGGACGACAACAGCGGGGTGGGGGAGAACATCGCCCAGGGGTCGTCCGACCCGCGCTACACCGTGCTTTCGATGTGGATGTGCTCCCACGACGGGCATCGGGGCAACATCATGTCGGGCGCCTTCAACGAGATGGGCGGCGGGGTGTCGGGCGACTTCATGACGCAGGACTTCGCGGCCGGCGAACTCAACGACGGAACGCCGCCGGTGCGCGTGGCCGCCGAGTACGGCGATGCCCTCTACGCAGACTGGGGGGACGACGAAGCGCCCGCCGGGCTCGTGCTCAACGTGGAGGGCACCCTCTCGGACTTTGTGCTGTTTGAGGGGGAGGCGGACCAGGGCGTGTACTACACGGCGATCGACGACATTCCCGAGTGTGCGGCCTGGCGCGTGGAGTGGCACACGGCGGGCGGCGACAAGGGGAGCTTCCCGGCCACCGGGGGCTTCGGGATGGGCGACTGCGACGAGGACTACGACGCCAGCGCCGCGTTCGGCGCCATCGGCGATCCCCCCCTCGCCGACCCCTTCGCCGACCTGGTGCTGTGCGGCACCGACACCGGCGCCGGCTGGGGAGCGCTAGCCCTGGCCGCGATGCTGGCCCGCCGCCGCAGCGCTACGCAGGGGTAGCCGGGGCAGGCTTGACGGGAACGTCGGCGAGGTAGAACCCATCGCCCTCGGCGGGGCCTTCCACAACGAGGACGCCTGCTTGGAACACTGCTGAGCGGCCCGCGAAGAACACGCCGTCTTCGTCGCCCCAGCGGTCGGCCGCAACGAAGATTCCGTTCCAGCCGCGGAGCTGCGCGAGCCAGTACTGGTGCACCTCGGCCTGCTCATCCACCCAGTTCGTCGGGAACAGCAGGACCTGAGGCCGCACCTTCCGCAGATGGGTGAGGAACCGGGGATCGTTGATGTCCATGCAGATGCCGACGGTGGCCTTGCCCCACGGCGTTTCGAACACGGGGTACGGAAGGTCGCCGGGGTTGGCCCACGTGTGGTCGTCGATGTACAGGAGACGCTTGCGGTACAGCGCCTCGAGCTTGCCCTCGGGGTTGATCACCAGCGCAGCGTTGAACAGCTTCCCGTCGTAATCCTCCACGAAGCCGACCACGATGTGGGCGCGGTGCTCTTTCGCCATCGGCGCGAAAACCTTGAAGGTGGCGCCACGCGGGAGCTCCGACATCGGCCGCACCACCTCGGGGTTGGGGAAGCGGTAGCCGGTGGCCGCCATCTCGGGGAGCACCACCAAGCGCGCTCCGGCTTGGAGCGCCTGCAGCGTGAGAGCCGCCAGCTTCTCCAGATTGGCGTTCCGAGCCCCTCGGCGCGGCTTGAACTGAACGACGGCGAGCATCCCCCAGAATGTAACGCACGCTCAGGGAAGGTGCGGGAGAGCGGATATTGTGTAAGGGTGGCGGCAAACCCGCACGAGGCCAGCATGTTCTCCAGTTCCCTGATCCTGATTCTCCTTGCCGCCTGCACCGGCGAACCCGCCGACACCTCCTCCACCGGCGGCGACGACACCGGCGAGACCGGCGGCGACGACACGGACGGGGACTCGGCCGCTGACAGTGGCGACACGGGTGGCGACACGGGCCAGGCCGACAATCTTGGTTTCGTGATCGACGGCCCATTTGAGGGCACCACCCTCTCGCTCACGTGGGTCGATCCCTCTACGCTTGGAGGAGAGAATCTCGCGTTCGGTGCGATCCTCACCTCGGCGCCCGTGACGGGGGCCACGACCACGATCTACGCGGAGGCTCCCGGCAGTGCTGAGCTCGTCGAGATCAACCCCGAGGATGCGCCCGGCCTCTTGATGGCCATGTACGTGCCGGCCCTCCACGTGGATGAGGACGGGGATGGCCTCCCCAACGGCGCTGAGACCTACGCGGGCGTCGCGATGACCTGGGCCGTGTACGTGGGGGGGGTGATTCCCGAGCAGTTCACGGCGCTGGGCGTGGTGGAAGGCTGGAACGCATTCCTCGCGGCCAAGCAGGAGCAACCGGTATTTTCCGACGCGATGGCCATCCCCATCACGGCAAGCCTGCAGCCATCCCTCGACGTGGCGCTCGGGGGAGACCTCGACTTCGACCCCGACGGCGTGCGGCTGATGTTGATCTCGGGCCAGACCTTCTCGGGCGAGAGTACCGTCGGCGCGCTGGTCGATCAGGCTCTCAGCGATCCCTGGTCGCTCACACTGAGCGGCCCGCCGTCGGCGGAGCGCTTCTACGACATCACGGAGCTCGGCGTTCGGGGTGCGCTTGAGGTGCCGCTCACCTACGCCGATCTTGATGGCAGCGAAACGTTCGACGAGACGGCGGATCAGCCGCTGTACGGCGCCTGCCACCAGGGCGTTCCGGTGGCCCTGCTCTGGCTGCCGCCGCCGACCAGCCTGAGTGATGCGTTCAGCCTCACACAGTTAGGGGCGGGCTCGGGCTGGCTCGCCCTGGAGATGGGCGGCTCCGGTGGAGTGGTGGATGCCGCCGCGCTGACTGCGCTCTCGATCGACGACTCCTGCGGGTTGGGCGGCGCCTAGACCTGCACAGGTAAATGAACGACGCCATCCGCATCCGCGGCGCCCGCGAGCACAACCTCCAGGGCGTCGACGTCGACGTGCCCCACGGCTCCCTCACGGTCATCACCGGGGTGTCGGGCTCCGGCAAGTCTTCGCTGGCGTTCGACACCCTCTACCAAGAGGGTCAGCGCCGGTTCATGGAGTCCCTGTCGCCCTACGCGCGGCAGTTCCTCGGGCAGATGGAGAAGCCGAAGGTCGACAGCATCGAGGGCCTCTCGCCCACGCTGTGCATCGACCAGAAGACGGTGAACCGCAACCCTCGAAGCACTGTGGGTACCGTCACCGAGATCTTCGACCACCTGCGCCTCCTCTGGGCGCGGCTGGGCGTGCCCCACTGCCCGATCTGCGCGCGGGTCATCGCGCGGCGGAGCCCAACGGACATCGCCGATACGCTTCTGGCGGCCCACGAAGGCGCGAGGATGCACGTTCTCGCGCCGGTGGTGCGTGACCGCAAGGGGGAGTACCGCAAGGAGTTCGACGTGTGGCGCCGAGATGGCTGGCTGCGCGTGCGGGTAGACGGCGTGCTGCGCACCCTCGACGAAGAGATCGTGCTGGAGCGCTATGAGAAGCACACGCTCGAGCTGGTGGTGGACAGGCTCGTGGTGGGCCACGACGACCGAGCGCGGCTGGTGGAGGCGATCGAGCGGGCGGTGAGCCTCGCGGAGGGCGCCTGTGCCACGCTGGTGGGCGAGGAGTGGGCGCTGCACGCCGTGGAGCGGGCCTGCGCCGAGCACGGCGTGAGCGTGCCGGAGATGGAGCCGAGGCTGTTCTCCTTCAACGCGCCTCAAGGCGCCTGCGCCACCTGCTCCGGCATCGGCGCGGTTTTTGCCGACGCGAGGGGCAATCTGCTGCCCGCGCCCTCGGGGCTCGACCCGGCGCGGCGGCGGGTCTGTCCCGGCTGCGAGGGGCAGCGGCTCAACCCGGTGGCGCGGGCGGTGCGCTTCCGCGAGCTGGGCCTCGCCTCGGTGGTGGGCATGTCGGTGCAGGAGGCGCACACCTTCTTCGCGGGGGTGCGGCTGCAGGGCTCCGAGCTGAGGATCGGGGAGACGATTGTGCGAGAGCTGCGTGAGCGGCTCCGCTTCCTCGACGCTGTGGGGCTCGGCTACCTCTCCCTCGATCGGGCGGCGAACACCTTGTCGGGCGGCGAGGCCCAGCGCATTCGGCTGGCTTCCTGTGTAGGCAGCGGCCTCGTCGGCGTCACCTACGTTCTCGACGAGCCTAGCATCGGTCTCCACTCGCGCGACAACGCTCGGCTGCTCGCTGCGCTCGGCGAGCTGCGCGATGCGGGCAACACAGTCGTGGTGGTGGAGCACGATCGGGAGACGATGGAGAAGGCCGACCGGGTGATCGACGTGGGGCCGGGCGCCGGCGCGCTCGGGGGGAAGATCGTGGGTGAGGGGAGCCCGCGGGAGTTTGTGCGGGGCAGCTCGGAGACGGCCCGCTTCCTCCGCGACGAGGAGGTGATTGCGGTGCCCGACCGGCGGCGTCCGACGGGGGGCGCCCAGCTCTCGCTCCGCGAGGCGTCGTTGCACAACCTGCGCGCCATCGACGTGGACATCCCGCTCGGCACCCTGACGGTGTTCACGGGCGTGTCCGGTTCGGGCAAGAGTACGCTGCTGTTCGACGTGCTTCAGCCCGCGTTGGCGAGGGCGATGGTGGGCGACGAAACCCCCGGTCTCCTCGGCGCCGACGCCGTAGACAAGGTGATCGAGATCGACCAGGCGCCGATCGGCCGCACCCCGCGCAGCAACCCCGCCACCTACACCGGCGCCTTCGACCTGATCCGCGATCTCTTCGCCGGCTTGCCAGAGTCGCGCGCCCGCGGCTGGTCGAAGTCCCGCTTTTCATTCAACGTGGCCGGCGGGCGCTGCGAGGACTGCTCCGGGGCCGGTGTACGAACCATCGAGCTGGGCTTCCTCGCCGATGTCGAGGTCGTCTGCGAGCGGTGCGAAGGGCGTCGGTTCAATCCCGAAACGCTGGAGATCGAGTACCGCGAACAATCGATCGCCGACGTCCTGTCGATGACCGTTACCGAGGCGGCGGCCTTCTTCGTGCTGCACACCAAGCTCTTCCGCATCCTCTCCACGATGGAGCGAGTGGGGCTTGGCTACGTGCAGCTCGGGCAGACGGCGTCGACGCTCTCGGGGGGAGAGGCGCAGCGGGTGAAGCTCTCCACCGAGCTGCACCGGCCGGCGACCGGCCGTACCCTGTACCTACTGGACGAGCCCACCACGGGGCTCCACTTCTCCGACGTGCGCCTGCTCATCGCTTCGTTGCAGGCCCTTGTGGAGGGGGGCAATACCGTGCTGGTGATCGAGCACAACACCGACGTGATCAAGGTCGCGGACCACGTCGTGGAGCTGGGCCCCGAGGGCGGCGTGGGGGGCGGGCAGCTCCTCTTTGTGGGCCCGCCGGAGGGTCTGGCCCGCACGGATACTCCTACGGGCCGCGTGCTGGCCGCACTTCCGGAGTTGGGGGGCCCGCCGCGCACCTTCGCCAAGGCCCGCAGGGGCGCGTTTCGGGCCGGCGCTGCCGAGGACCTCATCGTGCGCGGAGCGCGCTGCCACAACCTGCGCGGCGTGGATGTGCGGATTCCCCGCGGCGAGATCACCGTCATCACGGGCGTGTCGGGCAGCGGCAAGACTTCGCTGGCGTTCGACACCATCTTCGCGGAAGGGCAGCGGCGCTACGTGGAGTGCCTGAGCACCTACGCACGGAGGTTCCTCGGGCGCCTCGATCGGGCGGCGGTCGACGCGGTGTCGGGGCTCGCGCCCGCGATCGCGATCGACCAGAAGGTCAGCGCGCAGACGCCGCGCTCGACCGTGGCCACCGTCACCGAAATCTGGGACCACATGCGCCTCCTGTGGACCCACGTGGGGGTGCCCCATTGCCCCACGTGCGGAGAGGTGGTTCGGGCGTGCGCTCCGGGCCAGGCCCCTGAGAGGCTCCTCGGCTTGGGGCGCGGGCGTTTGGTGGTCGACCTCGTGAAGCCCCGCCCGGCGCGGGAGCTGCTGGGGTTGGGCTACGCTCGGGCGTGGTCGGGGGGGAGTGAGCAGGAGCTCGACGGCCTCGGGGCCGCCCACGTGCACGCGCTGGTGCTCGATCGGTTCGACGCTGCCGAGGTGGAGCGCGCCCGGGTGATCGAGGCGGTGGCGCTCGCCTACCGCCTCGGCCGGGGGCGGGCGCGCTTCGAAACGGGCGGTGGCAGTCGGCCGCTCGCAGAACGACCATCGTGCAGCCAGCATGGGGCCTCCGTGCCCGACCCCTTCACGTCGCGGCACTTTTCGTTCAATCACCACCTTGGCGCCTGCCCTGCGTGCGAAGGCATCGGGCGCAAGCGGAAGCGCGCCGTGTGGTGGAAGGGGGGGGCTGATCAGCCCGCGCTGGCCGCGCTCGACGCTGGCGCGGAGTGCCCGGTGTGTGAGGGGGCGCGGCTGAGGCCGGAGTCGCGGGCGGTGCGGGTCGGCGGCCGGGGGATCGCGGAGGTGGCTCGGTACACGGTGGCCGAGGCGGAGGCGTTTTTCAACGCCCTACAGCTCCGCGGAAACGACGTAGCGATCGCCGAACCGCCGCTCCGCGAGCTGCGAGCCCGACTGGGCTTCCTGATGGGGGTGGGCCTCGACTACCTCACCCTCGATCGCCGCGGAGACACCCTGTCGGGCGGAGAGGCCCAGCGCATTCGGCTGGCCTCGCAGATCGGGAGCGGGCTGACGGGATGCTTGTACGTCCTCGACGAGCCCACCATCGGCCTCCACCCGCGCGACACGGCTCGCCTGCTCACCGCGGTGGAGCGCCTCCGCGGGCTGGGCAACACGGTGGTGATGGTGGAACACGACCCGGAAACGATCCGGCGAGCCTTCCACGTGGTGGACATGGGGCCGGGCGCGGGGGAGGAAGGCGGCACCGTGGTGGCAGCCGGCGCGCCCGGACAGCTCGGTGGCTCCTCGCTTACCGGGGCCTTCTTGCGGGGGGAGCGGAGCATCACTGCGCCGGCCACGCCCCGCGTGCCTCGGGGGTGGATCGAGGTGGGCCCGATTCGGCTCCACAACCTCGAGTCCCTTACGGCGCGATTCCCGCTGGGCTGCCTCACTGTGGTGTCGGGGGTGAGCGGCAGCGGCAAGAGCACGCTGGTGATGCAGGGCCTGGTGCCCGCGCTGCAGGCGGGCGCGAAGGGGGCGTGGGCTAGCCTCGCGGCCGACGGTAGCTCCGTGCCGAAAGGGAAGTCCACCTCGGCTCTGCCCGTGCTCACGGTCATCAACCAGTCGCCGATCGGGCGAAGCCCCCGCAGCACCCCCGCCACCTACGTGGGCGCATGGGACGCCGTTCGAGCGCTCTACGCCTCGTTGCCGTTGTCGGTGGAGCGGGGCTGGACAGCGGGGCGCTTCTCGTTCAACGGCGGTGCGGGGGCCTGCGCCCACTGCGGGGGGCACGGGCAGCTCCAGATCGAGATGCACTTCATCAGCGACGTGTGGGTGAGCTGCGAGCACTGCCAGGGCCGCCGGTTCGACCGCAGCACGCTGGACGTACGCTGGAAGGGCCAGACCGTGGCGGACGTGCTCGACATGCGAGTCGATGCCGCGCTGGCCCTATTCGGCGCGCACAAGAAGATCGCTCGGGGGCTGCGCGCGCTCGACGACGTGGGGCTCGGCTACCTACGCCTCGGGCAGTCGTCGACGACCCTGTCCGGCGGCGAAGCCCAGCGCGTGAAGTTGGCGATCGGGCTCATGGAGCGCGGCGGCGACAGCCCGCGCGTTTTCGTGCTCGACGAGCCCACCACCGGTCTGCACCTCGCCGACGTCGAGAAGCTGCTGGCGGTTCTCGACCGCTTCGTAAACGAAGGGCAGACGGTCATCGTCGTGGAGCACCACCTCGACGTGATCCGGCACGCCGACTGGGTGCTCGACCTCGGGCCGGAGGCCGGGGCGGGCGGGGGGAGGCTGGTGGCGGTCGGCACGCCAGAGGCGATCAAGCAGGTGGAGGCCAGCCACACGGGGAGGGCGCTGCGGGGGTGATGTTGCCCGATCGCGATGCGCACGCGACACGGACCCTGCCGAGCCGCAGCAGGACCCCGCACCAACGCCGTGTTTCATTCCCACGCTCCCCTACCACCACAGTCGGCCGGCGAGGGAGCTTCGCCTCAACGGCGCCGCGTCCTGCGCGGCGAGGTCCCGCGCTCTCAGCGAATCCGGACCATGCACTCCGCAGGCAGCACATGCTCCCCCTCCGCCGGTCGCGCCAGCCAGTAAGCGTGCTCCACGACGACTTCGGCGCCCGCTTCGGTGAGCCGTGCCCGCATGCGGTCCAACGCACGCCCCGGCAGCGCCCAGAACGTGGAGAAAACGGCCACTTTTTTTTCGTCAAGCGCCTGGGCGCGTTGAATCCATGCCTCGATCGCGTCGGAGGGGCCCTCACCCCGGAGGGTGGTGGGGGTGCCCACGACGACCCCGAAAAACTCCTCCAAGTCGGCAGGCGCTTCCTCCGTGGTGGCGACGGTGACGTTGAAACCACGATCCTCGAGCATCTGGCGCATGCGCGGGACCACCCGCAAGCAGTGGCCCCGGAGCGGGTCGTAGACGACGAGGAGCGGTTTTGGCTTGAAGGGCAATCGGAGATCCGCAGGCGCCGCCCTTAGTCGCGGGTCAATCGTCGGTCAACTGCCCTTGACCCACCGGTGACTTGAGCGGTATGCACCCGTCGCACTTGGGATTCTCAAATGTCACGTTGGATGGTGAATGTACGCGGGCAGTCCTCTTCGGCCGGCAGCATGGACGAACTTCGCCAACTGGCCAAGAAAGGGGAGCTGGGCGGTGGCGATATCGTTCAGCCGCCGGGCGCCTCGGAGTGGCTCTACGCCGTAGAGATCGCCGAGCTGAAAGCCTCGCTTCGGCCCGATGCGATGGAGGACGCTGACCTCCCGAACGCGAGTGGAGGCATCTCCCCGATGGTGAAGGGGGTCGTGGCCGCACTGATGCTCGCGGCCTCCGCCGGCATCTGGAACCACGCACTCACGCTGAAAAATTCGATCCCCAAGAGCGACGCCCCCCTGAAGTTCCTCGACGAGAGCGGCGAGCGAGGTCTCAGCTTCAAGGAAGTGCTCGTGACCTCTGCCGGCGCCACGCTGAAGGCCGACGCGAGCGCCGGCTCGGCGGACCTCGTGGCGTTGCCCAACAGCGCGAAGGCGGAGCTGTTGGGAAAGCGTGGCTCCTGGTACCGCATCCGGTTCGAAGGCAAAGAAGGTTTCGTCCCCATCGATTCAGTGGTGCCGGCCTACTACTTCGCCGACGACAAGACCAAGCTCGACTACGACCCGCTCTACAACCCCGACAAGTACGTGTACGTCGCGAATGCGTCATGGACCATGGCGGCCGACAAGGCCAAGAAGGGCATCTCCGACATGTCCGCGATGATCAGCAACGAAAGCAAGTTCCCCATGACCGACATCAAGATCGTCGCCACGCTGAAAGACGCGGGCGGCAACGTGGTCACCCAGCTGGAGATTCCGGTGGAGGGGGTCATGCCTCCCAACCGCAGCGACATGATCGGTACGCTCAAGCCCGCGCGCGGCGACAAGAGCCCCCCTCGCATCATGCTGTCCAACGACTTCGACAAGCTCGTGGTCGACGACCCGAAGGCCGTCGAACGCTGGATCGAGGGCGTGGAGGTGCTGGTGGGCGACAAGGAGACCAGCGAAGCGAGCGTGACGATCGCCGAGGTTCGTGCCGTTACGCCGGGCGAGATGACGCCCTGATCGCAAACGGGGGGCAAGGCCTCAGCCGGAACCTCACCAGCTCAGCGTGAACCAGTTCGCGGTGCTGTACCCGACGTAGGGGTAGCCCCAGCCGTCGGGGAAGTGGTCGCAGTAGTAGTCGGGTTCGCCGCACCAGCCCGCGCCGAAGCCGATGCTGAGCTCGTCGAAGCTGACCTGCAGGTATGCGACCGGGAGGTCCCACTGCACCGTGGTTGCGTCGGGGTAGCTGATCACGGGGTCGTCGAGGTCGTAGAAGGTGCCGGACGAGAAGTCGTAGCCCTGAAGGGAACCCACGCCGGACTGGGCGACGATGCGGTAGAGCCCGTAGTCGGCCGCCGGAGAGGAGGCCCAGGCCTCGACGAAGAGACGTGCCGGGTCGAACACCGTGGTGCTGACGAGGCGCATCTGGAGCACGCCGTCGATCACCCGGTACCAGCCGGCGGAGACATCGAAGTCGCCGCTGGGCAGCAGGTCGCCGCGGATGTCGCCAAGGTCTTCCATCGGCTGCCAGGGCGGCTCTCCGAGCACGAGCTGCTGCCGGGTTTCGTAGGTGCGCGTGGAGTCGGTCAGCGTGAGGAGGAGGTCGACCGTATCGCCAGCGGCGCCCCCGACCACGGTGATCTCGAAGTCGTCGACCGTCTTGGTGGTGCGCGCGCTCATCGTGCCGAGGCTCTCGCTGTTGCTGCCGGACACCGCGGGGGCGGTGCTGGTCGACTCGACGGAGAGGACGCCACGAACAAGGCTGTCGCTCGCTTCGTCGCCGATGTTGGTGATGCGGAACTCGAGCTCGGCGGTTTCGTCGGCATCGAGGATGCCATCGCCCCCGCTGTCGTCGATCTCTACACCGGTGACCATGAAGACCGGGAAGGGCACGGGCAGGGCGACGGGAAGGGTCCACGACTCCATGCCATCGGTCAGGTACAGCTCGGCGACGAGGTCGGTGGAGTCGAGGTGGGCCGCCGAGACGTCGAAGCGGAAGGCCCCGAGCTTCTGCGACGAATCGTCTTCGCCGAGGGCGTCGAGGCCGAGCAAGATGGGCCCGCCGTCCAGCACGGTGAGGTCGGGGTCGGCGCTCACCAGGGTGGCGGTGAGCACGTCGGCCGTTCTCGCGCCGGTGTTGGTGACGGTGAAGCTCATCGTGGCGTCGGCGCTGCCCGGGTCGAGCTCGCCGGGGTTGGTACTCACGCTCGAGAGGACAAGGTTTGGCGGTTCGGGCAGGTAGCAGACGCCCGAATCGGCTTCGTCCACCGCGAGCGGCGCCATGGAAGAGAACTCGGTGGCGCCGTCGAACGTGAGCGAGAAGTCCATCACCGCGCCACCGCTGGCGGTGCTGGCCTCCACCCACCAGCGGCCGTCGGCCGGTCCGGCAGGCAGGAAGGCCCACGCGTCGGTGATGTCGGCCGTGTAGGTGGCTGTTCCCGCCAGCACGACGCCGTTCGCCGCCACCGTGGACCACGTGGGCGCCGCGGGGTCGCCCACGCCCACCACGAGCTTCAACGAGCCGTCGGCGAGGGAGAGCCACTCAACCGTGGCCGTGCTGGCCTCGCCAACGAGGAGTCGACCCTCATCGGTGGTGGAAACGCCGCCCGCGCTCACCGTGAGGGTGAGCGGGACGTAGCTGTTGTCGGGGGTGGCGGGATCGATGTCGACCGTGAAGCGAGCCTCGCCGCTCGCCCCCGCGGCGATTTCGCCGACGATGGCAGGCGAGTTGCCGGTGCTGGCGCCGCCTTCGGGGAACTCTGCGGTGACCACCACCTCGGTTGCACCGATCGGCGAGTCGTTGAGTACGGTGACCACCAGTTCCGCCGCAGCGCCCGGCGCGAGCACGGAGGGGTCGGTGACCCAGGTCGTGCTGAACTGCGGTTCGAGCTCGCTCACCGCGACGTCGTCGATGTACCAGTCGTCGGTATCGCCGCCTTGGTAGCTCCACGAGAGGTACACCACCTGACCGGCCCAAGCGCTCAGGTCGTACGCACGACTCCGGCCCCAAGTCCCCTCGGGCGCGGGCGGCAAGGCGGCTTCGACGGGCACGTACTCGCCGTCGTCGGGGTCGGGGCTCCCCGTGCTGAGGTAGAGGCCATGCGTAGCCTCGCTCGCCGACACCCCGTACTCGTGCCAGACCACCTGCGCGGTGGGGGCGGCGGAGAGGTCGATCGGCGGGGAAACCAGCCAGTCGTGAGGGGTGGTCGTGCCTTCTGCGCCGCGCCCGTGGAATGCGGCGTAGTCGCCTCCGTGCGTCTCACCGGGGCTCAAGTCCCACGGGTACCCCCGAAAGCCCTGACTCGCGCTGTGCCACTCGAGCGAGGCGAGCGTGGCCACGTTGGGGTTGGGCGGCTCGAAGTCTTCGTAGAACGGGAACGCGCTGCCGATCACCTGCACGGGCAAGAGGTACGGGCCGGCGCTGCCCGCCTTCGGCAGCGTCGAGAGCGCGCTGGGGTCGCCCAAGTCGGCGGCCTGGAAGTAGTATTCCAGCCCCGGCGACTCCACCTTCTCGGCGGGAAGGTCGACCGTCCACACCTCCCCATCCTCTTCCATCGCGGCAGGTACCCAGCTCGGGTCGCCCTCCGTGCGGTAGTAGAACTGCACGATGGCCACGCCCTCGGGGTCGTTGGCGGTCACCGACAACTGGACTGCCACTCCCTCATCCGGTGCCGCCGGCGCCTCATGCGTAAGGACGGGGCCGAGGTACCGCGAGCGAGTGGCGGTGTCCTCTTCGGGCGGGCAACCAAGGAGCACAACGAGCGTGAAGGGGAGGGGGGCGCGCACGGCTACTCCTTGCCTTCCTGGAGGTGGCAGGGCGCGTAGCAGACCGCGGCGTCCTCCCAAAACTGGATGCAGGAGAACCCGCCTGGACAATCGCGGTCGTCCTCGCAGATCACGCCGCATTGGCCGTACACACAGCGGTTGTCGCTGGTGGCCCCGCCGCAATCGCCGTCGTCTTCACAATCGGCGCAGTAGTAGCCCCCGGCGTCGTAGCAGTCGCCCTGGATGGAGCAGAACTCGCCGAAGCCGCAATCGAGGTGCGTGTCGGTGCACTGCGCGAGCTCGCAAACCTTGTCGGCGGTGTTGCAGACGTCGCCGTACATGCAGTCGGTATCCGCCTCGCAGCCCGCGGTGCAGGCGTTCTCGCGCGAGCAGTACTCCTCGATTCCGCACTGGTCGGAAGTGGCGCACGTGCGCGCCACACACTGCCCGACGATGCACTCTTCGGCGAAGCCGCAGGGTTCGTCGGCCGAGCACTCCGCCTTCGTCGTGGTGGCGCACGCGAACAGCAGCGAGAGGAGCAAACTCATGTGCCGCTCCGTACCGTGTACTCGGCAAGGATGTATTGCTCGCTCGCTGGCACCTGCTCGAACTCGAAGCGCAGGCTGTTGCGCTCCTCCACGTAGGTGTAGTCGGTGTCGAGGGTCAGATCTCGATCTTTGCTCTCGGTTTCTGCCGAGTTGTAGAGCGCCACTTTGAGGGACGAGACCACGGGGTAGCTGCTCAGCTCAAACTCGGCCTGCAAGCCGGACAGCGTGAGCCCCAGTTCGGCGACGATCGGGGAGAAGTCTTCGTCGCAGATGCTGTCGACGAGGCCGCCGGTCTTGGCGACGGCGTCGACATAACGATGGCCGTACACTGCGGCGCCGTTCTCGGAGATGCAGCTTGCCTCGCCGGCGAACTCGGGAGGATCGGAGCCCACGACCGCCGACACGTTCATGAGCGAATGGTCTCGGAAAGCCGCGTCGCCCTTGAGGTTGGCGTAGTCGATGAGGTACTGGTCTACAGGGTCGGGGGAGAGGTCTTCTTCGTCGGAGACGATGAGGACGTTGAAGCTAGCGTCATCCCGAATGAAGCCGGCGTTGTGCCCTGCACGCGCCTCGTCGTTGGTGGCGAGGCGCACGGCCTCAAACCCTGCCTCAAGGCCGGAGCCGCTGGTGCCCTGCGCCACCATCTCCTGGAAGATCTCGTCGGCGCCTTCGGTCGTGCTGGTGAGGTACAGCACGTCGTTGTTCAGCGTGAAGTCGGTACCCAGCGCCAGGGTGCCGTCGATGCCGCCGTTGGTTGCGCTGTCGCTCGTTCGCGCGAGCACCAGGCTCGCTCCCGCGGCGATCGTCGTGCCGTCGGGAACGGTGTAGGCGTTGCGCCCGTCGTCCACCAGCCCCCATCCAGAGAGGTCGACCTCGGCTTCGCTGATGTTCGTCAGCTCCACCCACTCCCCCATGTCGTCGGCGACACCTTCCGGGTCGGCGAGAAACTCGGTGACGATGACCTCGCCGTAGCGGGAGTCGGCGCCCCCGCCCTCGAGGCTGAGCCCACAGCTCGCGTTCGCCGCTCCGGGCGAGCCCGCGGGCGCCTGGCACCAGTGGGTAAGGGAGTCGTTCATCACGGCGGTGTACCAGGACGGATCGAGGCTGTAGGCCGAGCCGGCGGTCACCCCCCACGCATGGCTGTACTCCACGCGGTCCTGCTCGTTGCCTGCCGCGTTGACGAGCACGATCTCGTCGTCGCCGCCTACGAGGTGTCCGGCGTTGGGAATGTCTTCCACGTCGGTGAGCACGACGCCGAGCTGCCAGTCCACTTCCCCGCCCTCGAAGAACTGGATGAAGGCGCTGAAGTTGCTGGCCAGCTTCTTCTGCTCCTCGATCATGGAACAGCTGTTGTCCACGACGAGCAGCAGGTCGAACGTGGTACGGCGCTTCTGCTGGAAGCTGTCCACCCGCTCCAATTGCGTGAAGCCCGTTTCGTTGCAGCCGACCAGCAGCACCAGCGCCACCATGAACCTATTCATCAATGGCCTCCTCGCTTTGGTCGCCAGCCCCACGTTCGAGGCCGACCATGCCTCGAAACAGCAGCGCGTCGGCCAGCGCTGCGGTCTGTGGGTAAAGGTGGAAACTGGAGAAGAATACCTGACCGCGCTTCCCGACCGGGATGCGCACGGCGAGGGGCACGCCCTCGAACACCGACACGTCGCCGCCTTCAACGGGCTGGTAGGTGACGTCGCCGCTCAGGAGCACCTCGACGTCGTCGCTGACCGACTTCATAACGGCGAAGGCAGAATAGTTGAATTCAACGTTCACCACGGTGGCGTCGAGCGTCTTCTGCAGCTCTTCGTCGTTGACGTCGGCGAGCAGCTCGCCTGCCGCGCCCACCTGAGCGTCATCCACCTCGGTGTCGTCGTTGGCGAAGGTGATGGCATCCGGCCAGCAGGTTTCGACGATGTCGTAGGCCCAGTCCGTGACGAACAGGGAGCCCCCCCCCTCCGGGAAGCCGCAGAGGTTTGCCACGGCGGTTTCGTCGTTCAGGATGGCATCGTCGGGTTCAAGCGAGTGGTTGTACTCGAACGCGTTGAGCCCGCGGGTTCCGCTGTTGAGGAAGACCGCCTGAAACTGGTCGATTTCGAACTTGCTCAGGTCGGCCACCGGTGCGGTGAGCAGCTCTTCTACGGTGCGCCCCGGGTCTTCGCGGGTGGGGCGGCCGTCGCCCACCCAGGTGGTGGACTGAGAAATATATCCGTTGAAAGGCTGGTTTCCGACTTCGCCGCGGGAGAGCACTCCCGCCAGGTCGTCGAAGTCGCCGTTCACCACGGCGATGGCATCGAGCTCCACCGCCGTGAAGCCCTGCTCCACACACCCGAGGAGCAAGAGGGGGAGCACCAACCTCATTCCAGAATCACCGTGCCCGACACCTGCACCACCGAGTCGCTCTTGGTCTGAATGGTGCTGAAGGTGAAGCCCACCGGAGGGCCTTCAATGTAGGAGAAGGCCGTGAAGCTCGCGTTACCATCCTTCAGTTGGCTTAGCTCTCCCGGCGTGTACGTGTGCTCGCCGTCGTCCCAGGGCAGAGAGCCGGCGTAGCCTTGGGCCCCCTCGGGCGACACCAGCTGCCCCGAGATCTGGGTACCGAAGATGGCGTCGGGGTAGGTTTCCGCGGGCGTCCACGTGTAGACGAGGTCTTCCGCCCGGTTGTGCGTGAAGTTGCCGTACCAGCCGGGCTCCAGCATCTCGAAATCGGCCGGCACCGTGGGCTGCGCGTCTTCCACGATCTCCTCGGGAATGCCGTTGGGATCACCCTCCGTGTGCAGCGCGTACATCTGGTCGAAGCAGTAGTCGCTCAACGAGACGTCGTCCTTGGTGTAGTAGATCATGCCCGAAGAGCCGTCGACGTTCTTCTGAAGGGTGACGATGTTGCAGTCGGACTCAAGCCACACGCGGTCGCCCGCGCTCAGGGTCTCCGGATCCGGGCAGTCGGCGGAGCCTCCCGTGGTGTAGGTGCGCCACACCCCGTTTGCGTCGTAGGGCATCGGCCCGCCGGCGCAAGAAGGGTCGCTCGAGCAGTCGCTGTCGTAACAGTCGGTGTAGTCGTCTTCGTCGTTGTCGACACCGTCGGTGCACACGGCCTCCGGGTCGGGAGGGCACGCCGGATCGAGCGGGAGGTAGAAGATCACCCCCACCCGGACTGACTCGTAGATGTCGCCGCTGGCGTTGTCGATGCCGCGAGCCACGTAGAACCATCGCGAGATCACCACGTTCGAGAGGTCGAGATCGCCGTCGATCACGGTGGTGGCATCCTCCATGAAGACGCCTTCGGTGCCGGTCGTCACGATGATGTCGCGCGTTCCGAGCAGGGCCGCATTGCTTACGGTCATCCGGCCGGAGAGGTTCTCGGAATCGAGCACGGTGATCGAGTCGATCACGATGTCCTGCTTCTCGTCGCCGTACTGGAAGAATCGAATCGCCGTGTCCTTGCCGAAGTGGGTGTCCTTGCCCACGATGCTGAACGTGAGCGCCTGCCCCTGCTTCACCTCCGGCGGGTCGAACACCGCCGAAATGCCCACCCGGTCTACCTGGAAGGCGTCGTACTGTGTGCTGAGGTCGTTGCCGTTCTCCACGTACACGTCGCGCAGCCCGGGCACTGCATCGGGCTCCACCGTTACGTCCGCGATCATGTAGGTTTCGCTCAATACGTCCACGGCCGTGACTTCCACACCGTCGCCGAAGCCGGCCCAGGTCTTGCCCGAGGTCCACTTGGTGTTCGTGCCGATCAACTCCACCTGAAGGTGTTCGCCGATCTTGGCCCGGGAGGGCGCGAGTACGAAGGTGTCGTCGATGATGGTGAGCGCATCGCTCATCGTGAAGGAACCGCCGCGCGTTTCGAGGTAGCCGTCACGGCCGCCGAGGGTGGCCGCTGGGTCGACCGACAGGTTCACCACCGCCGACCAGCCGTCGAGCACGGTCAGGCTGTTCACCGTGACCCCGCCGCCGAGGTCGAGCGAGTTGTCTACGAACTCGAAGATGGAGTTGGTGGAGGTGATCTTCGCGTCGATCGTGACGCCGCGGCCGGCCTCAGGAGGCCAGAACGTGAGCGACTGATCCTGAGTGCCCAGAACCGACGGCTCAGCGTCGGGCGAGGGGGTGCAGGCGACGACAAGCAGGGTCAGCAAAGCGACGAGCACGCGCATGTACGCTCCGGGCGAAATGCGTCGGCAGTATACCCTCGCCGGCGGGGATCGCGACGGCGCGATCCGCGATCAGCCGAGAACCGAGGCCATCGACGCGTTCGCCCATTGGAGGATGGCGCTCGGCATCAAGCCGAAAATCAGCAGGAGCGCGCTTGTCAGGCCCAACGCGAGCCGCGCGCGCCCGTCCACCGCCATGTCCGGGCTTCCTTCGCGCATGTACATGTACACCATGGGACGAAGGTAGTAGTACACGCCTGCCGCAGCGCCAATCGCACCCACGAACGCGAGCCCCACCTCGCCGGCGCCGATGGCCGCGCTGAACAGGTAGAACTTGCCGATGAAGCCCATCGTGGGCGGGAGGCCGGCCAACGAGATCAGGCAGACCGACAGCCCCGCGGCGAGGAAGGGGTGCGACCGCCCCAGCCCCGCCAAGCGGTCGATGTCGGTGGCGTCGTCGCCCTCCGAGGTGGTCATCAAGGCCAGCACGGCGAACGCTCCAGCGTTCATCAGCACGTAGGCGAGCATGTAGAACGCGAGGCTGCCGATGGCGCCGTTCTCGGCGGCGCCGCCGGCCGCGACCGACGAGAGCGCCATCATCAGGTAGCCGGCGTGCGCGATGCCCGAGTAGGCGAAGATTCGTTTGAGGTCGTTCTGCGCCAGCGCAGCTAGGTTCCCCACGAGCATCGTGGCCGCGGCCATCCACCACAAGGCTCCGTTCCAGTTCGACGCGTCGTCGCCCATCGCACCGATCACCACGCGCCCGAAGGCTGCGATGCTGGCCGCCTTCACGCCGGAGGCCATCAGCGCGGTAACGGCGGTGGGCGCACCCTGGTACACGTCGGGCGCCCACATGTGGAAGGGCACGCTGGCCACCTTGAAGCCGAAGCCCACGAGGAGCAAGGCACCGCCGAGCGCGAGAATGCCCGCGGCCTCGCCTCCGCCCTCTCGAAGCGTATGGGCGATGGCGGGCAGTGCCGTGCTGCCGGTGGCGCCGTAGACGAACGCCACCCCGTAGAGCAGGATCGCCGAAGAGAACGCGCCGAGGATGAAGTACTTGAATCCCGACTCGACGGCGCGGTCGTCAGACCGCTTGATCGCGCAGAGCACGTAGACCGCGATGCTCATCACCTCGAGCGAGATGAACGTCATCATCAGGTCGTTGCTGTACACCATCCCCAACATGCCGCAGAGCGCGAACAGCACCAGCGAGTAGAACTCGCCCACTCGTACGCCGATGCGCTCCATGTAGGAGTCGCTGATCAGCAGGGAAAACAGCCCGCTCACCAGCACGACTGCCGCAAAGAAGTTGCCGTACGCGTCGATGCGCAACATGCCCGAGAAGGCCTCGGTGGCGGGCTTTCCGGAGCCCAGCGCCACGAGCACGAGGGTGGTGGCGACCGTCAGGCAGGAGGCCCCCCAGAAGGGGAGCCGCGGCATGGGGCGGAAGACCGCTGCGGCCACCATCAGCACCACGCCCATCAGGGCCAGCAGCATGAGGGGGGCCGCCAAGATCACGGAGTCGAGGACCGGAGGAGCGGAGCCCATCAGTGTGCCTCCTTGGAGAGCCAGGACGGCGTGCAGCCGTCACCGCAACTGTAGGGGGAGCCTTCGAAGTGCTCCTCCATGCGGGCCACGAAAACGTTCACGGAGGGGTTGATCCTGTCGAGGAAGGGCTTGGGGTACACGCCCATCCAGAAGGCGAAGAACACGAGGGGGAGGAGGTACACCAGCTCGCGGGCCGAAAGGTCTTTGAGCCCCTTGTTGGCTTCGTTCTGCAGGGGGCCGAACATCATCCGCTGGAAGGCCCACAGCATGTACGCCGCGCCGAAGATCACGCCGGAACTCGCCACGATCGTGGGGATCGGGGCGTACTGGAAGCCCCCGAGCAGGATCATGAACTCGCCGACGAACCCGTTGAGGCCGGGGAGCCCGATGGAGCTGAAGGTGATGATCATGAAGACCAGCGCGAAGCGGGGGATCACCTTGGTGAGGCCGCCGTAGTCGGCGATCTTGCGGGTGTGGCGACGCTCGTAGAGCACGCCCACGAGGAGGAACAGTGCTGCCGTGCTCACGCCATGGTTGAGCATCTGGAAGATGCTGCCCGTCACGCCGGGGCCGTTGAGAGCGAACAGGCCGAGCATCACAAAGCCGAGGTGGCTCACGGAGCTGTACGCCACGAGCTTCTTGATGTCGTCCTGCACGAGCGCCACCAGCGCGCCGTACACGACGCCGATCACGGCGAGGCCGATGAGGACGGGGCCGTAGGCCACCACCGCATCCGGAAACAGCGGCATCGCGAAGCGGTAGAAGCCGTAGGTGCCCATCTTCAGCATCACGCCGGCGAGCACCACCGAGCCGCCGGTAGGGGCCTCGACGTGGGCGTCGGGCAGCCAGGTGTGCAGCGGGAACATCGGCACCTTGATCGCGAACGCGATGGCGAGGCACACGAACATCCACTTTTGCGACGAGGGGGCGAGCGAGAGCTTCAGAAGGTCCGGGAGGTCGGTGGACCACGTGCCCACCTGTTCGTGGTGCGCCGTGTACAGCGCCAGCAGCGCCACCAGCATGAGCAGCGAGCCACCCGCGGTGTAGATGAACAGTTTCACCGCTGCGTAGATGCGGCGCTCTCCACCCCAGACCCCGATCAGGAAGTACATGGGGAGCAGCACCAGCTCCCAGAAGATGTAGAACAGGAAGACGTCGAGCGCCAAGAAGGTGCCGATCATCGCGCCTTCGAGCGCCAGCATCAGCGCGGCGTACCCACGGAAGTTCTTCTCCACGCCGCTGAACCCGGCCAGCAGGATGATGGGGGTGAGCCCCGTCGTGAGCAGGACCAACAGGAGGGAGACGCCGTCCATACCGAGGTGGTAGCTCACGCCCCACTGCTCGATCCACGGCACGTGTTCCACGAACTGGTAGGAGGCGTCGGAGGGATCGAAGCCGAACCAGAGGGGGAGCGAGACGGCAAGCACCACGAGCGAGGCGGCAAGCCCGCCGGCGCGGGCTACGCGCTCGGGGAGCAGGGCGACGGCCGCGGCGAGCACGATCGGGAGGAGGGTGACCAGCGAGAGCATCGGCATCAGCTCACCCGAGTACGTAGGCGGTGGCGAGCAGAGCTGCGCCGGCCGCGATGGAGATTGCGTAGGCCTGGACCTTGCCGTTGCCGATCCGCCCGTGAATGCGGCCGGCCGTCTGGGCCAGCGAAGCGGCACCGTTCACGATCCCGTCGATCACCTGCGCGTCGACGATCGCCCACAGCACCTGACGGGAGCCGGTCAGGATGGGAGTGAGGATCGCCACCTGGTACGCCTCGTCGACATACCACTTGTTCAGGCTGCCCTCGTAGAGCTTCCGGAAGCGTGCGGCGATCTGCGCGGGGCGGTCGGGCTCCCGCACGTAGAGCTTGTACGCGAAGCCAACGCTCGCGGCGATGCCGAGGAGCGTGAGCACCATGAGCGGGAACTCAAGGGGGTTGTGTTCCGGGAACGCGACGTGCGCGTGCTCAAATACGGGATCGAGGAAGTGGTGGAGCGAGCCGGCTCCCGGCAGCCAATGCGGCAGGTTCAGGAGCCCGCCCAGGGCGGAGAGGAGGGCGAGGACTGCCAGCGGGGCTACGATGACCAGCGGCGATTCGTGCGGCTGGTGCCCGTGCCCATGCCCGTGCGCGTCGTGCCCGTGGTCGTCGTGCCCGTGCGCTTCGTGGTGACCGCCGCGGTAGCTGCCCGCGAAGGTCATGAACATCAGCCGGCTCATGTAGAACGCCGTGAGGAGCGCGGTGGCGGTGGCCAGCGCCCACAGCACCTTGGGCATCACGCTTCCGAGGGGGAGCCCGTCAAACACCGGCGTGATGAAGGTGAGCCAGAGAATCTCGTCCTTCGAGAAGAAGCCCGAGAATCCCGGCACGCCGATGATCGCCAGATAGCCCATGAGGAAGGTGAAGAACGTCACCTTCATGGTCTTGGCGATTCCCCCCATCTTCCGCATGTCCTGCTCGTGGTGCAGGGCGTGGATGATCGAGCCGGAGCCGAGGAACATCAGCGCCTTGAAGAAGGCGTGCGTGATCACATGGAAGAAGCCGGCCACAAAGCCGCCCACTCCCACGCCTAGGAACATGAAGCCCAGCTGAGACACGGTGGAGTACGCGAGCACCTTCTTGATGTCGTTCTGCGTGACCGCAATCGTGGCCGCGACGAAGGCCGTGAGCGCCCCCACCGTGGCAATGGTGGCCATCGCGGCCGGAGCCATCACGAAGAGGTAGTTCAGCCGGCAGATCATGTACACGCCGGAGGTCACCATCGTGGCGGCGTGGATCAGCGCCGACACCGGGGTTGGGCCCGCCATCGCGTCGGGCAGCCACACGAACAGCGGAATCTGCGCGCTTTTGCCGGTGGCGCCACCGAAGAACAGCAAGCACACCGCGGTAACGACGCAGCCGCCTACCCCACCCACCAGCTCCGGGTGGGCCGCGATCGCGTGCTCCAGCTCCACGAAGTTCATCGTCGCGTGGTCGCCCAGGCTCCAGTAGAGGAGGAAGAGCCCGATCACGAAGCTGAAGTCGCCCACCCGGTTGGTGATGAACGCTTTCTTGCCGGCGCTGGCGAAGTCGTTGTTCTGGTACCAGAAGCCGATGAGCAGGTAGGAGCAGAGCCCTACGCCTTCCCAACCCACGAACATGAGCAGGAAGTTGTCGCCCATCACCAGCAGCAACATCGCGAAGATGAACAGGTTCAGGTAGGCGAAGAAGCGCCACACCGAGTCCTTGTCGGCCTCGTCGTCCATGTACCCGATCGAGTACACGTGGATCAGCGTGCCGATCCCCGTGATGACACACATCATCGTGGCGGTGAGTTGGTCGACCCGGAAGGCGACGTCGGCCTTGAAGCCGGCCGCCTCCATCCAGCTCCACAGGTGCACATCGGCGGGCGCCGCGCCCCCCATGAGCTGGCTCAGGCAGAGGAAGCTGATCGCCGCCGAAAGCCCGACCATCAGCGAGGCGATCGAGCCCGCCACCACGCGCGAGGCGCGCGATTGCAGCAACAGTCCGTTCACGATCGCACCGACCAGCGGGAAGGTCGGCACCAGCGTGATGAGCAGGGAATCCATCAGCCCCTCATCCGGTCGAGATCATCGAGTTTCACGGTCACCCGGTTGCGGAAGAGCAGGATGACGAGGGCGAGGCCGACGGCGGCCTCGGCGGCAGCAACGGCCATCACGAGGATGGCGAACACGTGCCCGTCGAGCGCCGCGTGCTGACGGGAAAATCCCACGAACGCGAGGTTCACGGCGTTGAGCATCAGCTCCACGCTCATGAAGACGATCAGGGCGTTCTTACGCGCCAGCACCCCGATCACGCCCAGAGTGAACAGGATGGCGCTGATCGCCAGCACGGGTACCAAGCCCACGGCTTCCATCAGAGCTCCCGCTTGGCGAGCACGACGGCTCCGATCATTCCGACCGTCAACAAGAGCGACACGGCCTCAAACGGCAGCAGGTAGGTGCCATTGAACAGGGCCTCGCCGATCGCCTTGATCGTTCCGTACTCCGCAGGGAGTTCGGCTGGCGTTTGGTGCACCACGCTGTCGAGCACGGCGATCAGGGCCACCCCGAGGAGCCCAGAGATCAGCAAGGCGCCGCCGCTACGAGCCGTGAGCTGGCCCATCGCGGCCGGTTCGGTCTCCCGGATGTTGAGCAACATGATCACGAAGATGAACAGCACCATGATGGCGCCGGCGTAGACCAGCACCTGCACCACCGCGACGAAGTGGGCGTCGAGCATCACGTAGTCGGCGGCCAGCGCGAAGAAGCACACCACCAGCGAAAGCGCACTCGCGATCGGGCTGCGCTGCGTGATCACACTCACGCCCGCGACGATGGCGACGAGGCTGAACAGGTAGAAAAGCACCGATTCGATCATCGGGGGCTTCCTTCGGGGGCCGAGTCGGCGTTGGTGTAGCCGTCGGGGGCGAGGCCCTGTTCGGCCCGGTAGGCCGCGCCGGCTTCGGGCTTCAGGCCGTCCATCAGGTTCACCATGTAGGCTTTGCTGTGAACCATGTCAGAACGGGTGTAGGCGTTGATCTCGTAGATCTTCGTGTCCATCCGAATGGCGTCCTTCGGGCACGCTTCCACACAGAAGCCGCAGTAGATGCAGCGCAGCATGTCGATGTCGAAGGTGATCGGGAACTTCTCGGCCGGGTCGTTCTCCGCTTCACCCGCCACGATGTTGATGCACTTGGCTGGGCACACCGTGGGGCAGCACATGCACGCGACACACTTCAGGCCGCCGTCGGGGCGGAGCAGCAGGCGGTGGGCCCCGCGGTAACGGGCCGTCATGGGCTTACGGACGTCGGGGTACTCGATGGTGCGGAAGCGGTCCTGATCGAAGATGTTCTTGATCAGGTGGCCCATGGTGAGCACCATGCCCTTCAGCACCTCAACGAGGTACGACGACTCCGAGAGCGTGAGCACCTTCTGCGGTTTGGGGAGCGCCATGTTCTCTCTCCTACGCGAACAGTTCGTGGCGGAGGATGATCCAGCCGGCCGCGCAGAAAACGTTGACGAGGGCGATGGGCAGCATGTAGCGCCACCCCAGGTTCATCAACTGGTCGTAGCGCATGCGCGGGAGGGTCCAGCGCACCCAAATGAAGATCCATCCGCCGATGAGTACCTTCACGCCGAGCGACGAGACATGCAGTACGAAGACGAGCAGGTCGGCGCCGAGCCCCTCGACTCCTACCAGAGCCGAAAGACCGGTGAGGCCGCCCATCAGCCCCGCCACTCCGAGCCCGCCGTGGGCCGCGGCTGCGCCAAGCCACACGGCCGTGAAGAATGCGGGCTCGTTTCGCCGCGGATCGTCGCTGGGAATGGCGGCGTAGAACGGCCGCCCCCGCCGCTTCCAGGCCACCACCGCCAGCCCAAGGAACGCCGGAATCGCGCCGAGCCCCAGCACCGCGAGCACCATGTCTGCGTTTTCCCGCAAGAAGGCGCCCGAGAAAAGTGGCACGTTGTAGCCGCCGAAGAACATCGTGGCCGTGACGGCGGCCGCCACGATCATGTTCGCGTACTCGGCCATGAAGAACAGCGCGAAGCGGAAGCTGGAGTACTCGGTGTGGTAGCCGCCCACCAGCTCCGCCTCGCCCTCGGGAAGGTCGAACGGGGTGCGGTTCGTTTCCGCGAAGACCGCCACCCAGAACAGGATGAACGCGAGCAGGCCGAAGGGGGAAAACACGTTCCAGTTGAGTGCGGGAATCTCGACGAGCCCGAAGATGCTCAGCGCCTCGCCCTGCTGGCGAGTGATCTCGGCCAGCGACACCGAGCCGGCGCTGAGGAACACCACCACCGCGGAGAGGCCCATGGCCAGCTCGTACGACACCATCTGTGCGCTTGCCCGCAGGCCGCCGAGGAGCGAGAACTTGTTGTTCGACGCCCAGCCCGCCAGCATGATGCCGTACACCCCGAGCGAGGTCATGGCGAGGACGAACAGGAGCCCACCGTCGAGGCTGCTCACCTGCAGGTTGTAGCCGAGGAAGCTGTCGCCGAACGGCACGACCGCGAAGGTGCAGAGCGCGATGCTCATCGCGATCACCGGCGCGATGAACCAGTAGAACTTCTCCACGTGGTCAGGCGTGATGTCTTCTTTGAACGCGAGCTTCACCACGTCGGTGAGCGTGTGGATCAGGCCGGCTGCGCGCAGCGACACGACGGGTTTGTAGTCGAGGGGCTCCCCGCGGAGGGCCGCCGACAGGAGCCGCGGCAGGTCGGCCGGGTTGGGCAGGTCGATCGGAGCGCGGTTGGGCCCGGGCCGATCCTGGATGTACGCGGCGCCTTTCCGTTCGCCCCAGATCATCAGCGGGACGATGTTCATCACGAAGGCGACGGAAAACACGCATCGCAGCACGACGACGAGCATGTCCAGCCAGAACTCGCTCACTTGGCCTCCGCGACCGGAGCGGCCGGTGCGACCGGCTGTACGGTGGGCGCGAGTAGGCGCCCGCTGGCTCCCAGCGCCTTGTAGTCGAGGCCGTTCATTCGGGGAACGGCGCGGGCCATGGCGGAAAAGGTTGCGGTGGGCATCGACGTGCCCGGCGCGCGGCCGAGGGCGGCGCCAAGCTTTTCGAGCGCTTGGTAGGCCGGCACAGCTTCGCCCTGCGGGTTGGTGGCGCGCCGGACGCGTTGAACTCGCTCTTGGCGGTTCACGTACGTCGCGTCCATCTCCACGACGTGCGCCACGGGGATCACGATGGACGCGAGCTCGGCGGTGGGGTTGTTGTGCGTGCCGAAGTAGGCGATCGCCTCGGCCGGGTTGCCGCCCAAGCGAGTGATGATGTCGTCTTCGAGCACCACGAGCAGGCTCAGGTCGGCCGCGCGCAGGTCTTCTGCGCCACCGATTCCGCCGAACCACGCTGCGAGCAGGGCCACACCGGCGGAGTTGGGGTTCTTGTCGGCGTCCATGAGGAGCCCGTCGCTCTTGGCGATGGCGCCCGCGTTGTTGCCCGCCACCGAGAAAACCTTCGCGCCGGGACAGTTGGCCTTGACCACCTGCAGCAGCGCCCAGTTCGCTTCAAGCGAAGCGCCCGAGCCCATCACGAAGCCTGTGCGGCCGGCTCCCGCCGCCTTGATGCGCGCCGCGAGCGTCTCAAACGCATCGGGCACCGCCACCCCGTCCACCGTCGGGCGCAGGATGCGGTCGAGCGACCCCACGCCGCTGTTGCACTGCCGCCCCGGGTCGCACATCCAACTGCGGTTCACGTCGTCGTTGCGCCGGGGCAGGGTGCGGAACACCTCGCCCTCCTGGTGGCACACCTTCGTATTGCAACTGGTGCTGCATCCTGTGCAGACGCTGTCGGTCTCGCGGAGGTACCACACCCGGCGCTCGAAGCGGAAGTCTTTGTTGGTGAGCGCGCCGACCGGACAGATGTCGGCGAGGTTGCCCTGGTAGTCGTGCTCCAGGCGCGTGCCCGGAAACATGCCGATCTCGGTGTGGTCGCCACGGTTCATCAGGCGGAGGTCACCCGTGCCCGTCACTTCGTCGCCGAAACGCACACAACGGCTGCATTGTACGCAGCGCTCAGCGTCGAGAACGATGAGGTCGCCGATGTCCTGGCGCTTGTGTTTGCCGACCTTCGCCTCGATCCCACGGCTGTCGTACTGGCCGTGGTCCATGTAGTAGTCTTGCAGCCGGCACTCACCCGACTGGTCGCAGATCGGGCAGTCCAGCGGGTGATTGACGAGCAGGAACTCCATCACCGACTTGCGTACGGCCTTGACCTTGTCGGACTCTGTCCGGATCGCGAGGCCCTCACGGGCCTGCATGTTGCACGCGATGTCAAGTACGGGGCCCCGAGGCGTCTCCGCCTCGCACATGCACATGCGGCAGTTCCCCGCGATGCTGAGGTGCGGGTGGTAGCAGTAGTGCGGGATGTCGAAGCCCGCTAGCTTCGCGGCCTCGATCATGTTGGTTCCCGCCGGAACCTCGATCTCGACGTCGTTAATCTTGACCTTCGGCATCAGGCGGCTCCGGCGCCGCGACGCTGGACCCGGTCCAGGAACTCTCCGCGGAACTTGGTGAGGAAACTCTGCACGGGCATCGCTGCGCTCGCGCCGA
Source organism: Deltaproteobacteria bacterium (assembly GCA_947484175.1). GTDB lineage: Bacteria > Myxococcota_A > UBA796 > UBA796 > SXON01 > SXON01. Next base: position 66,322 of record CANKOI010000002.1, on the reverse strand, counting down.
AGAAGCAGATGGTCTTGCTGTGGATGTTGTCCGCGAGGTCGCGGAGCGTGCCCAGGTCAACCTCCGAGGCCTCACCGTCGCGCACGCGGCAGAGAATCTGGTGCATCCAGCCGCAGCCCTCGCGACAGGGAGTGCACTGCCCGCAGCTCTCGTGTGCGTAGAACCGGAGGAGGTTGGTGAGCGCCGCCACGAGGTCGGTGGTGTCGTCCATCACGATGAACCCGCCGGAGCCGAGGTAGCTGCCGGCGTGGGTGCTGATCGACTCGTAGTCCATCGAGCAGAGCTCGACCTCGGCCGGGGTCATCACCGGCACCGAGCTTCCGCCGGGAATGACCGCCTTCAAGGTGCGCCCGGGCAGGAGCCCGCCGGCGTACTCGTTGATGAACTGGGTCATGGGGATGCCCATCGGGATTTCGTACACCCCGGGGCGCTGTACATGTCCGGACACCGAGAACAGCTTGGTTCCGGGGCTCTTCTCGGTGCCGATCGCCTTGTAGGCGGCGGCTCCGTGCTGGATCAGCCAAGGCACCACCGCGAGCGTTTCCACGTTGTTCACGATGGTGGGGGAGCGCCACGCGCCTTCCACGGCCGGAAACGGGGGCTTCAGCTTGGGCTGGCCCTTCTCACCCTCGAGCGAGGAGATGAGCGCGGTCTCTTCGCCGCAGATGTACGCGCCGGCGCCCACGTGCAGGTAGAGGTCGAAGTCGTGCCCACTGCCAAGGATGTTCTTGCCGAGCAACCCGGCGGCGTAGGCCTCCGCAAGAGCGGCTTCCATCCGGCGGGCGATGTAGCGGAACTCGCCGCGAAGGTAGATGTACCCAACGTGGCAGTCGAGCGCGCGGGAGGCGATGGCCATCCCTTCGAAGAGCAGGTGCGGGTCGAGCCAAAGGCAGTAGCGGTCCTTGAACGTGCCCGGCTCGGACTCGTCGGCGTTGCACAGCAGGTAGACCGACTTTCCCTGCCGCTTCTCGGCCGGCGGAACGAAGCTCCACTTCATTCCCGTGGGGAAGCCTGCGCCGCCTCGGCCGCGAAGGCCGCTGTCCTTCACGATCTGCGTGATCTCGGCGGGCGCCATGGCGAGCGCGCGAGGGAGCTGGCTGTACACGCCGCGACTCTTGGCCACCGAGAGAAGGTGGGAGTCGGGTACATCCCAGTTTCCACTTAGGATACGGGGAAAATCCATTGGTCCGCCTCCCGCCGGGGCTCTGGAAGTTGCTGACCGGAGCGCAGCGCGGCGATCACCTCGTCGATGATCTCGGGCGTGAGGCGCTCGTAGAAGTGTTCATTCACCTGCGCCATCGGCCCTGAGCCGCAGCTGGCGAGGCACTCCACGCGCAGCACGCTGAAGAGGCCGTCTTTGCTGTCGCCGTTCTCGTCGAGCTCCAAACGCTCCTCAAGATGGGCGAGGATGCGGTCGGAGCCCACCAGCGCGCAGGAGAGCGTGTGGCACACCTGAAAGAAGTACTTGTTGGTCGGCGCCTTCTTGAACATCGTGTAGAAGCTCGCCACCGCGTGCACGTGGCTCGGCGGCAGCTCCAACGTGCGCCCGATCAGCCGCATGATGTCGAGATCGATCCAGTCCCAGGCGTCCTGCGCCATCCACAGGAGCGGCATGACCGCTGCCTTCTTGGTGGGGTACCGTGCTAGGATCTTCGTGATCTCCGCTGCCTGTTCGGGCGACCACTCGCGTGGGCCTCGGGAAGCGGCGCTCTTGGCGGGGTGGCTCATCGGTCGAGCTCGCCGGCGATGATGTTGATGGAGCCCAAGGCGGCGATGGCGTCGGCCACCATGGCGCCCTGGATGATCTTCGGGAAGGTGCTGTAGTTCGCGAAGCAGGGCGGCCGGATGCGCACTCGCCACGGCTTCGCGCTGCCGTCGGACACGATGTAGAAGCCCAATTCGCCGCAACCGCCTTCGGTAGCGCTGTACAGCTCTCCCTTCGGGGGCTGAATGCCGTGCATCACCAGCTTGAAGTGGTTGATGAGGCCTTCCATCGTGTTGTAGACTTTGTCCTTCTCGGGCAGCGCCACGAGGTGGTCGTCGACCATCACGGGACCGCCGGGCATCGCGGCCACGGCTTGCCGGATGATCTTGCAGCTCTCGTACATCTCCTGAAAGCGCACGATCGTGCGATCGTAGGTGTCGCCGCCCTCAGCGGTGGGAACGTCGAACTGGTATTTGTCGTAGCCCCAGTAGGGCTGCGCCTTCCGCACGTCGTAGGGGATGCCGGTGGCTCGCAGGCAAGGGCCGGTGACGCCGTGGCTCAGCGCAAGTTCCTTGGAGATCGCGCCGGCGCCGATGGTGCGGTCCATGAAGATGCGGTTGCGTTCGACGAGCGCACGCACGTCGCCCACCGCCTCTTGCATCTCGTCTACCACCCGCAGGAGCTTCTCGAACCAGCCATCCGGCGCGTCCTGACTCACTCCGCCGATGCGCGGGTAGTTGACCATCATCCGGGCGCCGCACAGCTCCTCGTAGAGGTCGTAGATCTTCTCCCGGTAGTTGTACATGTACCAGAAGTTCGTGAGCGCCCCGATGTCGACGAGGTTGGTGCCGATGCACACTGCGTGATCGATGATGCGGCCCATTTCGCTGGTGATCACGCGCAGCGCTTGGGCGCGGGGCGGGGCCTCGATGCCGAGCATCTGCTCGCAGGCGTGGCACCACGCGTTGCTGTTGTGAACCGGGCCCATGTAGTTCAGGCGTTCCGCGTACGGAATCACGAACTGGTAGTACACCGTTTCGCACTGCTTCTCAAAACCGCGGTGCAGGTACCCGATCTCGCAGGCCGAGTTCACGATGGTCTCGCCGTCGAGCTGCAGCTGCAGCCGCAGGGTGCCGTGCGTGGCCGGGTGCGACGGGCCCACGTTGATCGTCATCAACTCCGAGGGGATCGGCGGTACGGTGGTTCCGCTGCTCATGCCCACTCCGCCTTCTCGCACAGGATGTTCTCAACGGGGGAAGTGAGCTTCTGCCGCTTGTTGATGGGGTAGTCCTTGCGGAGCGCGTGGCCCACGAACTCGTCGTGGCACAGGATGCGGCGCAGGTTGGGGTGCCCCTCGAAGCGGATTCCGTAGAGGTCCCACACCTCACGCTCCATCCAGTTCGCGATGCCCCAGAGGTCCCACACGCTCGGAACCACCAAGTTGGGTTCGGCTACCGCCACCTTCACGCGGAAACGATGGTTGTGCCTCATCGAGTACAGCTGGTAGGCCACTTCGTAGCGCCACTCCCGGTCGTCGTCGCCGGAGCCGTCGGTCGGGGAGTAGCCGAGGTAGTCTACGCCTCCCACGTCGAGGAGCCAGTCGGTCTGGATGTCGGAGTCGTCACGCAGCCAAGTGAGCAGCGGGCGCAGCTCGCTGGGCGCAATGGTCACCGCGCACTGCCCGCGGAACTCGTAGGCCTGGAGCACCTTTGCGCCGAGCTTCGCCTGCACTCGGGCCATGATCTCACGTTCGGTCATGACTCCTCCTACCGCCAGTTCCGGATGGACTCGTGCGAGATCTTCTCTTGGATCTTCACGATGGCCCCGATGACGTTCTCGGGTCGCGGCGGACAGCCGGCCACGTACACGTCGACAGGAATGAGCTCGTCGATGCCCTGCACCACGCTGTAGTTGTCGTAGAACCCGCCCGAGGAGGCGCATGCGCCCATCGACACCACCCACTTCGGGTTGGGCATCTGGTCGTAGATCTGCTTGAGCACGGGCGCCATCTTCTGGGTGATCGTGCCCATCACGAGGAGCAGGTCGGCCTGGCGCGGCGAGAAGCGCACCAGCTCGGCGCCGAACCGCGACACGTCGAACCGGCTCGAAACCACGCCCATGAATTCGATGGCGCAGCAGGCGGTGCCGTAGGGCAGCGGCCACAACGCGTACTTTCGTCCCCAGTTGATCACCTCGTCGAGCCGGGTGGCGAGGACCGGCATGCCTTCAAGCTCGTTTTCTAGTCCCATTGGAAAGCCCCCCGCTTCAAACAGTAGAACCAGCCCAGAAACAGCACGCCGAGGAACACCACCATCTCGGTGAAGACCAGCACCGCTTGGCCTTCCTCCACGAACTGCCGAAACACCACCGACCACGGAAAGAGGAACACCGCCTCGAGGTCGAACAGAATGAACAGCACCGCCACCATGTAGAACTTCACGGAGAAGCGCTGCTCGGCGTGGAAGCGCCCTGGCATGCCGCACTCGAAGAGCGAAGTCTTGGTGGCGGTTGGCCGACGGGGGCCGAGAAACCGACTTCCGCCCACGAACACGAGGGAGAAGACCACGGCGATGACAATCGAGATGAGCACCGGGACGTACGGATTCGCCACGCACACCTTCGGGGAGGGGTGGCCGCGTCTAATCGGTCTCGCCGGTCGCCACAAGGCCGAGGTGGGATAGCGCGAGGGGATGCGAATCCTTGGGCTCGATGAAGCTGGCCGGGGCTGTGTTCTCGGGCCGTTGGTGATGGGCGGGTTCTTGGCCGACGGCGTGGATCAGGAGGTGCTGCGGGCCGCGGGCGCAGCCGACAGCAAGGCCCTCTCCGCTCGCCGCCGGGAGGCCGCCCTTCCGCGCCTTCAGGCGCTCGGCGTGCTCGCTACCCGGCGCGTGGAGCCGGCCGAGATCGACGAGGGCAACCTCAACGAGCTCGAGATTCGTGCGTTCATCTCGTTGGTGATGGAGCTTCGGCCGGATCGCGTGTACCTCGACGCGCCGGTGCACCCCCGAGGCATTCCGCGGCTCCAGGCGCGACTCGTGCGCGAAACCGGTGTGGCGGACTGGATCATCGAGCCCAAGGCCGACGCTACCTGGCCGGTGGTGGGCGCGGCGAGCATCGGGGCCAAGCTGGTGCGCGACGCCGCCATCGCGGCCCTTGGCCCCGTCGGTTCCGGCTACCCCTCCGATCCAGTAACCCGCGCCCTGCTCACCGAGCTGCTCCGCACGGGCGCTCCGCTGCCGCCGTGGGTGCGCTCCCGGTGGGGAACGATCGATGCGCTTCGCCAGCAGGCGCTGTTCGGGGGCTGAGCTTCGAGGCCGCTGGCGCCTTGCTCAGGGGCGCTTCCACAGATACGCGCCCCGCCCCGGAAGAAACATGCCTGCCCTCGTTCTCCTCGCGCTCCTGGCCTGCACCGGCGAGGAAGCCGATTCGGCCGACTCGGCGGACACGGCAGTGGCCGACACCTCGCCGCCCACCGGCCCCGGAACGCTCAGCGTGTCCGTGAAGATGGACAGCGACATGGTGGACGATCTGGTGGCCGACGGCGAGTCCGCGAACGCGCTCGTCAACGGCTCGGTCTTCGCCGAGGCCGATGTGAACGCCGCCAGCGGCCCCGTGGACGGCGCCGTGAGCCTGGGCGACTTCAGCGTGACGGTCGACCTCAGCGTCGAAGGCGGCCCCTCCGCGGTGATCTACACCACCGACCCCTTGGAGCCGCAGATCGTCTACATTCTCGGCTGCATGGACACCGACAACAACGCGGACTGCGGCGACAAGGGTGATCCCGTCACCATCCCCGCCACCAACAAGGCGCAGGTCCTGCCCGAAGTGGACACCCCGTTCACCATGGTGTTCGGACTCCGCCGTCCCTGATCCGTTTGCCCTTGGAATGAACTCATGATCCTCCTGCTCCTCGCCTGTGCCGAAACTCCGGAATCGGAGAGCGGCACCCCCGCTTCCGACGTCATCGACGATCGCCTCGAGCCCTCTGACGTGGACGCCATCCCGGCCGGGGGTGAGCAGTGGTTTGGCCCCGAAGTGATCATCGAGCCCGGTCAGGAGGTGCAGTACTGCACGTTCGGCACCTACACGGGCCCCGACATCGGCATCACCAGCTTCGAGAGCTGGCAGGGCACCACCGGCCATCACCTCATCCTGCTGGGCTCCGCGGCGAGCACGCTGGACTACCCCGACGGCGCAACGGTGGACTGCACGCAGACGAACACCATGATGACGAGTTTTGAGCCTCTCATCAACGCCGAGCCGATCGACGCGGGGCGCTCCCGGATCGTCCTGCCCGAGGGCATGGCGGTGAAGCTCAACGAAGGCCAGCGGTACGTTTTCCAGTCGCACTACGTGAACACCACCGAAGACCGCATCTTGCAGCGCGACATCATGAACGTGGGGTTGATGCCCGAGGCCGAGGTTGAGACCTGGGCCGCCGCCTTCGCGCTCACGCAGGTGAACCTGAGCCTGCCTGCCGCACAGGCCTCCACCCTCACCTTCGACTGCGCGTTCGACGAGGACTACGAGGTGATGTACCTCACCGGCCACATGCACGAACACGGCACGCGCTTCCAGTTTGAGTACGGCGTGGATGACGCGCTGGAACTCGAGTACGAAATCCCGGAGTGGGACCCCGTGTACCGCGACGCCCCCCCGCTAAACCACTACGAACGAGACGAGCTCTGGTTCCGCAGCGACGGCACCCTTCGTACGACCTGCGAGTGGTTCAACGACACCGACGAAGCCTTGGAGTTTCCCGCAGAGATGTGCGCCACGTACGGCATGCTCATCGGCTCGGTCTCCCCGGTGGTGTGCAGTGATTAGCCTGCTTCTGCTGCTGGGCTGTCCGGGCGCCGACGGGGATTCCGGGGGCGACACGGGGGCCGAGTTTGCCCCCACGCTGGTGAACGTGCAGGCCCAGGTGTTCGACATGTCCTGCGCGTTTTCGACCTGTCACGGCGATGGCGGCGGAAGTGGCAACCTCTCGCTCACGGTCGGCAGTAGCTTCGTGAACCTCGTCGGGGTTCCGGCCGACGGCGACGCCACACAGACCCGCGTCATCCCCGGCGATCCCGACGGCAGCTACCTCGTGATGAAGATGGAGGACGCCACCGGTATCGTGGGCGATCCCATGCCGGGCGTGCCGCTTGAGCAGGACCGCATCGACTTGGTTCGGGCGTGGATCGAGGATGGGGCACAGGACAACTGAGAAACTAGGACTTCTCGCGGTGGGCGGGGGCAACCGCCCGCTCCCGCGGGCTCGGTCGGCCCTTTCCGGAGTCAGCTGCTGGCGTCGTCGTCCTCGTGCGCGCGAACGACACGGCCGGGCATCTCGCTCCGGGTGTAGGTCGGAAGCTCCCGACCCGACGCGACGTGCGCGTGGAGTGGCAACTCGATCATCGCGAGGATGCGCCCCTCGGGGGTGGCCGCCGCGGGGGGCCGGTTCTCCGTGGGATTCAACACGCTGCACCACGTCGCTCGACGGAGGGCGGCGCGCTCGCGGCGGGCGTCACTTTCGCTCATGCGAGCAGTGTAGCACCCCCGCCATGCTACACTCCTCCCTCCTCGGAAGCCGTCGATGCCCCCTCAATGCCGGCTAGGCGACAAGTCCATGGTCCCCGCCGATGCTCACGGCTGCCCCGCTTGCCCCCACCCGGCGGTGGGCCCGGCGATCAAGGGTTCGCCGACGGTGCTGGTCAACGGCCGACCCGCCCTCCGCGTCACCGACAACGGGGTGCATGCCGCCTGTTGCGGCCCGAACACATGGGTTGCCGCGAAGGGGTCGGGAACGGTGCTGATCAACGGCCTCCCCGCGCATCGCCTCGGGGACACGGACACCCACTGCGGGGGCGTGGGGCAGATGATCGAGGGCAGCACGAACGTGATGGTCGGTGGCTGACCTCGCCGCGGTCCTGCTCGTCTGCCCGGCGTGTCGAAGGGTCGAGGAAGGAGCGCTGCGGGTGCGCCCCCTCCGGCGCAGCGGTGCGATCCTCCGTTGCGAGTGCGGTCGGCGCTACCCCATCGTGGATGGGATTCCGGTTGTGCTCCGCGACCTCGCCGGCTGGGCGGCGAGCGAGGGGCCCTCGGCCTTGCGGCGCGCGGACGTCGATGACGAGGTGGCGGAGCTGCTCTCCGTCGACTCGCCGAGCCGCCGCAACCGCCGGCTCCTCGAAGTGTACGCGCGGGCGCCGTCGAGTCCGCTGAGCGAGTGGGTGTCGGCTGCTGTGCGCGCTACCTCGGGACCGGTGCTGGAGCTGGGGTCGGGGCTCGGGAACGCAGACTCGGTGCGGCTCGACTTGAACTTCGTGCTGCTGCGGGCGGGGCGGCCCAGCGCCTCCGTTGTCGACACGCCCGACGGCGCCGCTCTCCTCGCTGGCTCGGCGCTTGTCGCGGATGCCGCCGACCCGCCCTTCCTCGCAGGGAGCTTCGCCACGGTCGTGCTCGCCAACGTTCTCGACAGCTGTGCCGACCCGGCGCTGGTTCTCGCGCAGGCTGACGCCCTCGTGGCCCCTGGCGGGGAGCTCCTCGTGACCTGTGCCTTCGCGTTCGACGACACGATCACCGCCCCCGATCAGCAGTTCACTCCCGCTGCACTCACCACCGCGCTCAAGGGCGAAGCGGCGTTCGGGAGCTGGTGGCCGACCTGTCGGCTCACCGAGCCGCCGCTCGATCTGGAGTGGCGCCTGCGCCTCGGACCGCGAACCGAACACGCACACTCCGTTATGGTGCTCCGGGCTCGGCGTTCGGGATAGCATTTCGGAACAGGCCCGTATACTCACGTCTCATCCGTCGGAGTCGGTATGCCCAAGGTCACGGATCGCCATGGTCGGCCCACTTCGGGGCAGATGCCGGGCTTGGTGGAAGGCCTGTGTACCGACAACAAGGACCCTGAGAAGCTCGGCCGCATCAAGGTGAAGTTCCCCACGCTGCCCGACATGCCCGAGAGCTGGTGGGCGCGCCTCGCCATGCCGATGGCCGGCCGCGAGCGCGGCTGGATGACCATCCCCGAGGTGGAAGACGAGGTGCTCGTCGGCTTCGTACACGGCGACATCAACAACGCCATCGTTCTGGGGTCCCTCTACAACGGGGTGGACACGCCCCCCTACGCCAACGAAGACGGCGACAACAACCTACGGGTGTTCCAGAGTCGCTCGGGCCACCGCCTCACCTTCGACGACAAGTCGGGCGACGAGCGCATTGAGCTGATCACCCACAACGAAGAGATCCGCATCATCTGGGACGCGAAGGACAAGACCCTGAGCGTGTACAGCGGCAAGGACATCATCGTCGAAGCGAAGGAGACGATGAGCTTCAAGTGTAAGGACTTCATCTTGGAGGCCGGCAGCTCGATCTCGATGAAGGCGGGCAGCACGTTTGAGGCGAAGGCTTCGGCTTCGATGGGCATTGATGGTGGCAGCTCGCTGACCGTGAAGGCCGGCATCATTCAGCTCAACTGAGGTCCCGATGATCAACGGCATCGTCGTCGGCCTGGTGATCGACAACAAGGACCCCGACAAGCTCGCTCGCGTGAAGGTGAAATTTCCGGTCGACCACGAGTCGCCGCCGGAGAGCACCTGGGTGCGGATGATGTGGCCCATGAGCGGCAAGAAGCGGGGCTGGGTGATCATCCCCGATGTGGGCACCGAGGTGGTGATCGGCTTCGCCTACCGCACGATGTCGCCCTACATCCTCGGCGCCGTCTACAACGGCAATGCCGACAAGCCCAAGCCCTACGCGAACGAAGATGGCAACGACGACCACCGGCGGTTCTGGTCGCGGAACTCGCACTGGATCGACTTCGACGACACCGAGGGCGCCGAGCGGATCGAGCTGAAGTCCACCACGGAGAACAACGCCATCTACCAAGAGGCGCACGCGGCCAACAAGGTGCTCACCACGAAGGTCGACAAGAACTTCGTCGTGGAAGCGAAGGAGACCATCAGCCTCTCCTGCACGGACTTCAAGCTGGAGGCCAGCGCGTCGATCGCGATGGAGGGAAAGCAGACCGTGGCGTGGAAGGCTGGCGCCACGATGACTCTCGATGGGGGCGGCTCCCAAACTCAGAAGGGTTCGATTTCCACGTACAACGAGGGCTCTCCGGGCGCCCCGAAGGCGAAGAAGTCCACGCCGAAGCATCGACACCCGCCTACGAAGCCGGAGGGCTCGGGGGGAGGCGACGCGGGCGGGGGTACGACGGGTGGCGGGTCGTCGGGCGGCGGCGGTGCTTCAGGGGGCGGGGGTGCGTCGGGTGGCGGCGGGGCGACGGGCGGCGGCAACTCCGGTGGCGGGACGGCCGGTAGCGGTGGCACGATGGGCACCGGTGGCACGACGGGCACCGGTGGCACGACGGGCGGAGCAAGCCTGAGTGACGCGGTGATCAAGGCCGCCGTGGGTCTGGCGATCGGTGCGATCGTGGGCGGGCTTTCGGGCGGCGGCGGCGGCCGTCCGGCGGGCGGAGGCTCGGGCGGAAGCGGAGGGGGTGCGGCCGGCGGCGGCGGCCGTCCGGCGGGCGGAGGCTCGGGCGGAAGCGGAGGGGGTGCGGCGGGTGGTGGTGGTCGTCCGGCCGGTGGAGGCTCGGGCGGAAGCGGAGGGGGCGCGGCCGGTGGTGGTGGTCGTCCGGCGGGTGGAGGCTCGGGCGGCAGCGGTGGGGGCCCGGGAGCGGGCGCAGTCGGCGCGGGCGGTGGCGGCGGAGGCACGGTCGGGACCGGTGGGGGCCCGGGAGCGAGCGCAGTCGGCGCGGGCGGTGGTTCCGGTGGTGGTGGCGCGGTGGTCAGCGGTGGACCGGCGGGGGGCGTAGGCAGCGTCGGGACCGGTGGTGGGGCGGCGAGCACCGCCGGCGGCGCGGCGGGGACTGGGGGCGTAGGCAGCGTCGGGACCGGTGGTGGGGCGGCCGGTGGCGTGGGCGGTGCGGGGGCCGGTGGTGGAGCGGCGAGCAACGGCGGCGGCGCGGCGGGTGGCGTTGGCGCAGCGGGGAGCGGGAGTGGCCCCGCGAGCGGCGGTGCGGGCGCTGGGGGTGGCGTTGGCGCAGCGGGGAGCGGGAGTGGCCCGGCGAGCGGAGGTGCCGGCGCTGGGGGTGGCGTTGGCGCTGCGGGGAGCGGGAGTGGCCCGGCGAGCGGCGGCGGTGGAAGCCCTGCCAGCGGGGGCGCGGTCGGGACCGATTCTGCAGCGGCCGGCAGTATGGCCGCTGGTGCCCACGGAGGCACCAGCTCCGCCACTCAAACCGAGGCCGGCTCGCATGGCGGGAGCGGCGGAGAAACGTCAACGGCCAGCGCTGCAAGTGCGTTCGGCGGCGGCCCGGCCCGGGCGGGCGGGTTCGCCCCCGGAGCGGGAAGCGGTCAGGGGACAGGCGATTCCGGTCCATCTGCTCGCTTCGCCCCGAAGGATACCGTCCCGGAGGCGCTCGCCGGGACGAAGGCCAGCTCACCTACGAACGAAGGCGCCGCCTCGCGTGCCCACCTCGGCAAGACGGTGCCAGACTTCGGATTCGGCGCCGAGTCGAGCTCCACCGGCGGCAGCGCTGGGGGCCGGGGATTGGGCCTTCCGCTCACTCCGGAAGAACTCGCGAAGAAACGGGCAGCCGAAACCGACGAGCCCGAAGAACCGGAGTCCCCGGAAGCGCCTGCTCCGCCGCGGAATCGCTGAGGCGCCCCCCCTGCTGCCGCGATAGGCCATCCTCGTGCCTCGTCCCTCCGATCCCCTGCTTCAAATGCTCCGCGATGCGCTCCTCAAGCGAGGTGTGAGCACGACCGACCTCGCGGCGCGCGCGGGGCTCTCGCGTGCCGAGCTCAAACGACGCCTCGCCGGTCATGCCGACCTGAGCATCGATGAATTTCTCGCCATCGCGCAGGCGCTGGAACTGCAGAAGGACATGGCCGCGCTCATGGGCATGGAGGCCGCCGCGGAAGAGCTCCCCCTGCACGCTGGTGAGGAGTCCGTGTCGGCGGTGCACACGCTCCAAGGCGGGGTAGCGGCTGACGATGGGATCGACGCGTTCGGAAACCCTTCCCGAGAGCTGGTGCGCGCCGGCTTTCTGTTCGGGCTCGACATGTTCTTGCACTACTCGGTGGCCGCGATCAAGCAGTCGGGTGTGCCAGAGTCGGTGCTCGCACGTTTTCCCGAAACCCTGCCGATTCGGCTCGAGTCCCAGTGGCATCGCCACAACCGCGCCGAGTTTCGCGACGACGAGCTGCAGGTAACCCTCTCGTTCGACGCGCTTCGGGTCTGCACCTTCCCCTGGTCGGCGTTGCGCTCCGTAGCCTTCACGTTGCCCAACGAACCCGCCCCCACCCCCGTGCCGCCCCCCGAAGTCTCGCCCCCGGCCGGCCCCCGCCCCACTCTGCGTCTGGTCGAAGACTGATCCTCCTCGCGCTCGCGTGCGCCACCACGAGCACGACGTCGGCGGGCGCGCTCACGTGGCCGCTCGAGGGGGAGTTTCCCCGGCCTCCCGCTAAGGGTTTTCGGCTCGGCGTCAACGAAGCGATCGCTGTGCCGGCGGCGGCTCGTGCGGGCAAGAGTCGGGAAGACGTCGATGCAGCCTTGGCGGAGGACGCCGCTCACACCCGCGCCCTCGGCGCCTCTTTGGTTCGAGCCCACACCTTCAACTTCCCGAGGGTCTCCTGCGATCGGCTGGCCCGAAATCCCGAAGCATTGGCCGACATGGACAGCTGGGTGCGAGCGCTCGGCGCAGACCTGGTGGGGGTGGGGATGGTGAGCCCCTGGCCGGCGAACCAGACGGCGGCCTACACGGCCCGCTACCTTCCGGACGACCTGGGGGCCTGGGCTGCCTGCACCGCGGCATTGGTGGAGCGCTACGATGGCGACGGTGTGGGCGACATGCCGGGCCTAGTCGCGCCCATCCGGTACTGGGAGGTCGACAACGAAACCGACCTCAAAAATACGAACGTCGCTCGGGGGGCTGAGCGCACCTACGACCCGGCTACCTTCTGCACACCCGGCGAGTACGCCATCGTCCTGACCACGGCGGCGGCGGCGATTCGGGCGGCATCCCCGGATGCGAGAGTCTTAGCGCTGGGCCTCTACCGCCCCCACGCGGCAGCCGGTCAGGCGTACGCCGAAGCCGTTCTGGCGTACCCGGGGGTGGTGGAGAGCTTCGACATCCTCTCGCTCCACACCTACCACGACGATGACGGGGAGCGCCTCGCCGGGGGAGTACGCGCCTTGGCCGCCCTCTCGCCGGGCAAGCCGATCTGGGTGACGGAAACGAGCGTGTCGGGTGCCGTGGGGGAGGAGGAGCAGGGACGTCGCGTGGCCTCGGTGGCGGCCTGGGCGGCCATGGCCGGGGCCGAGCGACTGTTCTGGCACAGCCTCGCCGATCCGCCCCGACGCGGAGGGCGAAGGGTCGGGGTCGGAGACTTCGGCACGCACTCGCTGCTTCAGGCCGTCGAGGGGCGCGCGCCCGTCGAAAAGCCCGCCGGTGCCGTGTTCCGGCACCTTGCGGAGCAGCTCGCCGCCCACGACCTCGCCGGGGCCCGCCCCGACGGCGTGGGAGCCGCCCGCCTCGTAGACGGAAGCCTCCTCCTGTTCGCGGGCACCCGCGTGGCCGACGCGGGCGGGCTCTCCTTGCGAACCGGCGAGGCGGTGCTCCCCGGCGGCCTCGCCACCTCGCCTGCCTGGCTGCACGCTTCACCGTCGCTTGACGCACCATGACGCAGCGAGACAGGCGGCCGCGCGCGCCGTGTGTAGAGTCTGGGAATGCAGTTCACAGCTTCCCCCATGGTCGTCGCGGTCGCGCTCGGGCTGTTGAACCCGATGATCCTGAACACGGAGGCCGGCGGCCGGGATAACGCCCGCCCATGTTCGTCTGGTTCCTCGGCGGGTGCCTCGGCAGTGTCCAGCTTGGCGACCTCGTCGTCACCGAGCGTGAAGACGGCGGGCTCGACGTCACTCGGTACACGGGAAAGCCGCTCCTGACGGACCTTCGTTTCGCCGTCGGGCGGGGCGACGAGGTGTACGAGTTCCAGGCGGGCAGCTACCGCCTCGTGTCGGGGGAGACGGTTTGGAGCGAGGTGCACCTCGCCAACCGGCAGGGCGAGGGCTTCTGGGGCTTCGATCTGCTCGACAGCGACGATCAGCCCGTGGGCGAAGTGTTGCTCTCCCCCGCCGCCACCTCGGCGTTGGCTGTGCAGGTGGTCGCGTTCGAGGGCAATCGAGTGCGGTTCGACGCTGCGTGCACCGGCGACGACCACTTCGTAGGCGGTGGCGAGCACGCCATGGATGTGGACCACGTCGGCGAGGCCTTTGACCTCTGGGTGAGCGAGCCGGGCATCGGAAAGGTGGACAGCGAAACGCCGCCGGCGGACTGGTTCATCACGGGAACCCGGCACGCCTCCAGCACGCCCGATCCTTTCTTCGTGAGGCCCGAGCCGGTCGGCGTCGTGGCCCACACCCTCTCGCGCGTGAGCGTTGATCTCTGTACGGGCAACCGCTGGCGGCTCGATGTGGCCGATGCCGCCGCTGCGTGGACGGTGATCGACGACAACACGCCGCTCGCCATCGTCGAAACCCACGCGCGCATGTCGGGCTCCCCCGTGCTCCCTCCCGACTGGGCCTTCGCGGCCTGGGCCGATGCGGTTCGCGGCACGGAGCGGGTTCGCGAGGTGGCCGCCGAGCTGCGCGCAGCCGGTGCCGCCGCCAGCGTGATCTGGTCGGAGGACTGGCGCGGCGGCGAATCGGGCGGCACGGGGTACCACCCGGTCCCCGAGTGGGACGTCGACGAGACACTCTACCCGGCGCCCTCCGACCTCGACGCCGAGCTGGAGGCCGCCGGCTTCAAGTGGCTCGCCTACTTTGCCCCCTCGCTCGTGGAGGGCACCCGCGCCTGGGATGAAGCGCTCGACTATGCGATCCGCACCGACGCGGGCGAGCCCTACACCTACCTGGGCCCCTCGCTCACCACGACGACCGCGCCCGATCTCACCGATCCTGCCGCCGTCGAGTGGGCGCTCGGCAAGATGGAGGCCTGCCTCGAAATCGGCTTTGACGGGTGGATGGCCGACTACGGGGAGTGGCTGCCCACCGACGCCGTCCTCGCCAACGGCGATGCCGAGCGCGACCACAGCGTGTGGCCGCTCCTGTGGCTGGACCTCTCTGCGGAGGCCACGGCCGACCACGATGCGGTGATCTTCGCGCGCGCGGGCTGGACAGGGGTGGCGTCGATTACGCCGGTTCACTGGCCCGGCGACCAGCGCACCAGCTTCGATGCCGACGACGGCCTGCCCAGCGTGGTACCAATGACGCTCGGCGCGAGCGTGGCAGGCATCCCGCTCAACGGCTCCGACATCGCTGGGTACCAGTCGTTCGGCAACGACCCGAGCGACAAAGAGCTGTGGATGCGTTGGGCCGCGCTGGGCGCCTTCAGCCCGATCATGCGCACGCACCACGGGGCGTTCTCCGACGAGGACTGGCAGTTCGACAGCGACGAAGAGACGCTTGCCACCTTCGCGGCGCTCAGTCGCGTTCATGTGGCCCTGTTTCCCTACCTCCGTGGCCTCGCGGAGGCGGCGGCGGAGCGCGGTACCCCGCTGGTTCGGCCGCTCTTCTTCCACTATCCGGACGAAGACTGGGGCCGCATGGACGCCTGGCTTCTCGGCCCCTCGCTGCTGGTCGCGCCCGTGCTGGAAGCCGGTGTCACCACCCTCGACGTGAGCCTGCCCAGCGGTGTGCAGTGGTACGACTGGTGGACGGGGGCGCGGGCTGAGAGTGGCTCCCTGGCGGCCCCGTTGGGCAGCATCCCGGTGTTCGCGCCCGCTGGCGCCGTGGTCCCGCTGTTCACGACCCCCCCCGACTCTCTGGTGCCCGGCCCGCTCAACGGCATTCGAACGCTCTCCGAGGCCGACTCCGAGCGCACCGTGGTGGTCTTCGCAGGCGCTGCGGGCAGCTTCACGGAGGCTGACGGCACGGTGTACAGCTCCGACGGTGCGGGCACCTCCTCGGGGAGCGCCACCGGCACCTTTTCGTCAGGCACGCTCAAGGCGGGAGGGGTGACGCTCACGATCGAGGGGGCTGTTGAGCGAACGTACGTCATGCAGGTTTGGGGCTGAAACTGTGTGACCTCCAGCCCGTCACCGCCCCGTCCAACCACGGTGCCCAACGAGGAGTGGTCGGGCTGGCAAGCGACTAGGCTGGGCTTGCTGCTACGGCTCGCCATGGCGCCGTGTCCACGCTTACATCGCGATCAATTGGTACGACCTCACCGCGGCTCGCCGGACAGCCGCTCCGCGAGCGAATCCGTCGCCTCCACCAACTTCGCGGAGATCCCCGCCTCAAAAGCGCTGTGGCCTGCGTCGGGGACGATGTGCAGCTCGGCCTCGGGCCAGGCCCGGTGCAGGTCCCAGGCCGAGCGCATCGGGCAGACCACGTCGTAGCGGCCTTGGATGATGACGCCGGGGATGTTCCGAAGCTTCCAAGCGTCCTCCACGAGCTGGTTGTCGCGGGCAAACCAGCAGCGATGCTTGAAGTAGTGGCACTCGATGCGCGCGAAGGCCTCGGCGAAGTGGCTGTCGTCGTGGCGCCGCACGAGGTCCTCGCTCACGATGAGCTTGCTGGTGCGGGCCTCCCAGACGCTCCACGCGCGGGCGGCGGCGAGGCGCACAGAGGCGTCGTCGCTGGTGAGGCGGCGGTAGTAGGCTGCCACGAGGTCGCCGTGTTCCGCGGGGGGGATGGCGGCGAGGTAGTCTTCCCACGCATCCGGGAACAGCGTGTCGCAGCCGCGCTGGTAGAACCAGTCGATCTCGGACTGGCGCACGAGAAAGATGCCGCGGAGCACCAGGGCGCGCACCCGCTCGGGGTGGGTTTCGGCGTACGCCAGCGCAAGCGTGGACCCCCAACTGCCGCCGAACACCAGCCAGCTCTCTACTCCCAAGAGTACGCGCAGCCGCTCCATGTCGGCCACAAGGTCCCAGGTGGTGTTCTCGCGCAGCTCGGCGTGGGGGGTCGAACGACCGCAGCCTCGTTGGTCGAAGAGGAGGATCCGGTACCGGGCGGGGTCGAAGAACCGACGGTGGGTGGGCTCCGTTCCGCCTCCGGGACCGCCGTGCACGAACACCGCGGGGATTCCCTCCGGGTTGCCAGACTCTTCCCAGTAGAGGGTGTGCAGCGAGCTCACGGCCAACTGGCCGGTGCGGAGGGGCTCAAGGGGGGGGTACATGCGGCGGCGCTTAAGCTGTCAGCGCCTCCCAAGCGCCGGGTCGTCGGCCTCGAGCACCCACGGGCCGACTCGGTTGGGCCGGTAGACGAGCTCCTTCAGGCGTTGGAGGTAGCGCTCGCGCGGCCACGACTCGGCCCCGAATCGCGCGAGGTGCTCGGTGTGCACCTGACTGTCCACGAGCTCTACCCCGCGCGCTTCGAGCCACCGCACGAGGGTGACGAACGCGATCTTCGAGGCGTCGTCGACATCGGCGAACATGCTCTCCCCGAAGAACACGTCGCCGAGCGACACGCCGTACAGGCCGCCCACGAGCTTCCCGTCGAGCCACGCCTCGGCGCTGTGGGCGAGCCCGTCCTGATGGAGCCGCGTGAAGCCCGCGAGCATGTCGCGGGTGATCCACGTGCCCTTCTGACCGGGGCGCTTGCGCTGCCCGCAGCGCTCCATCACCTTGCGGAAGGCGCTGTCAAACCGGATTTCGAAGGGGCGGCGCGCGATCACCTTTCCCAGCGAGCGTGGCACGTGCAAGCGCGCGGGCTCGACCACGAAACGCGGGTCGGGCGAATGCCACCAGATCGGCTCCCCTTCGCTGTACCAAGGGAAGATGCCCTGCTGGTAAGCGGCCACGAGGCGCTCCGGCCGCAAGTCGCCCCCCACGGCCAAGAGCCCCTGCTCGGCGTGCTCCGGGGGGGGAAAGATGGGGGCGTCGACGAGGCGGTACACGGGCACGGCGGAATCGTACTCACGGGCGCGGCAGCGCCAAGAAACTACCGGCCCCAGAGGCTCGGCAGCGCGTCATCGGGAAGGTCGGAGGCGTAGTCGTCGAGAAAGGGCGTGAGCGTGGCCCGGATTGCTGCGTGGGCGCGGAGGACGTTGCGGAGGGGCCCCCCCCAGGGCTCCCCCCACGCCCGCTCCCACGCTTCACGGGCGAGCGGAACCACGCGGTCCTCGCAGGCCCAGCCCGGCACGGGCCCAAAGGGGTCGGCGGGAACTTGATCGTAGTACTCTCGGAACTGGCTCGTGGGGGCGAGCACGGCGCGGAGCCCCTCGGTGTCCGCGAGCGCGGCCTGCAGGCGCAGGCAGGCGTGCTCGCGCCAGTCCAGCTCGGCGTCGAGCTGGAAGCCCCAGTCCCGCTCGCGGAAGGTGGGCTCGCCGTTGGTGATCCAATGGCAGAGCTCATGCAGGATCATCTGCGCGGTGCTGTCGTCGGGGTCGAGGGTGTCGCGGGGGCCCAGCTCGAGGAGGCCCGTGCCGTCCGTGGCGGAGAAGATCGCCGGGTTGCGGCGGATGTGGAGGCCGAGGCGGCGGGCCGTGGCGAGCCACACCAGGTCGACGGGGTCGAGGTACCGCGACCGGATGGGTCGTTGGTATTCGGTCTCGGTGAGCATGCCCGCCGCCTATCCGGCCCCGGGCTACGTTGGCGGCCATGGCCCCGCCGTCGTCGCGCACGCTCTGGCTCCGCCTCGCGCTCCTCCTCGTGGTGGGCGGCGGCTTGGTGCTGTCGCCGATCCCGCGGCAGGTGTTCGGCAAGGGCGGTCGGGGCGCCCCGCGCTGGTCGATGTTCTCCGATGTGGGCACCGACGTGTGCATCGCGGCGTACTCATCGGCGGGCGACCACACCTCCTTGGGCCACTTCCCCGTGCTGCAGCCGGGCCGCGCCGTGCGTTCGCCCCAATCGGCGCGCCTCCGCTCCGGCGACACCTACCAGGCCCGCACCGCCGAGGTCTGCCGAACGAACCGGCGTGTGCAGGAGATCGGCGTGCACCTCTACTGCCCGGGGCGAACGCCGAAGCAGGAGTCACGAACCGATGTGTGCGAGATGAGCGGGTGAGCCGCCTCCTCGGCTGGGTGTCGCGCCCCGGGAGCACCCGCCACCTCGCGCTGCTGCGGATGGGGCTCGTGGCGGCGGCTTGGTCGGAGTGGGCCTACGTTCGGCTGCTCTACAAGGCCGAGGGGTACTGGGGCCTCGCCGTGTCGCTGCTGTTCTTCGCCGGCACCTCGATGGCGTTTCTGGGCTGGTTCACCCGGCTCGGGATGTTCGCCACCGGGGTGTCGTCGATGGCGCTGGTGTACGGCTTCGGCCTGGTTGGCGGCGACGACGTGTACTGGCATCACCACAGCAAGGTTCTCGCCCACGCCCTAGTGCTGAGCGCGCTGCTCCCGATCGGAAACTCGTGGAGCGTCGATCGTTGGCTCCTCGCTCGCCGTGCGGAGCGGCGTGGCGAGGCGGTGCCTACGTCCGATGGCGACCTGTGGGCGACTCGCCTGCTCTGCGTGGCCGAGGCTGTGGTGTGGTTCTGGGGTGCCATCGATAAGGTGGAGCTTCGGTTCCTCAACGGCGACCGGATGCTGCAAATCCTCTTCGGCTACTACGCGAAGCTGGGCGACTGGGTGCCGATCGTGGGGCCGCTGCTCACGGTGGTTTCGATCGCCACCGTGGGGCTGGAGTTCGCGCTCCCCTTGGGCATGTGGTTCCGCCGCTTCCGGCCCGTGCTCCTCCCCTCGGCGCTCCTGTTGCACGGCCTCTTCTACGCGCTGCTCCCCGTTGGCAGCTTCAGCGCCACGATGATCGTGATGCTTTTGGCATGGGTGGACCCCGACGAGGTGGATGCCGTGTGGCGTCGCCTCGAAGGCGCGCCATCGCCGCTCCCGCCGGCCAACGGTGGGTAGCGGGCTGCCCGCGGCGCTGGTTCTCGCGCTGGCTTGCTCGCCGGAGCCCGCTCCGGGGCCCGTCCCCGGGCCCGCTTCTGCGCCCGCCGCCCTGCCGGTCCCCCCCGCGACGCCCGTCGTGGAGGCGCCTGCGGTCGTCCCCCCCTTCTCCTCGTCCACCCGACCGTTGAGCGCCGAGGAGCAGGCCTCGATGCGGGGCGTGTCGTGGCGTGAGGGGTGTCCGGTGCCGTTGGAGGCTCTCGTGCGTGTGGAGGTGAGCCACCACCGGCCCGATGAGAGCGTGGGCGTCGGGGTGATCGTCGTTTCACGGGAGGCCGAGGCGGTGGTGGTCGGGGCCTTCGAGCGGCTGTACGTGGTCGGCTTTCCGATCGCTCGCATGGAGCCCATCGAGGGGTTCGGCGGCGACGACGACGCGAGCATGGAGGCGAACAACACCTCCGGCTTCAACTGCCGGGATCGTTTTGGCGGCGGTAGCTTTTCCCGCCACGCCTACGGCGACGCGGTCGACATCAACCCCCTGTGGAACCCCCTCGTGAAGGAGCGCACGGGGGCCCAGGACGGGGTGAAGGTGGCGCCGGAGGGCGGGCGGCCGTGGCGGGATCGGACGCGCAGCGAGGCCGGCATGCTGCACCCGGGAAGCGAGGCGGTGCGCGCGTTCACCTCGCAGGGATGGGGGTGGGGAGGCTCGTGGCGCTCCTCGAAGGACTGGCAGCACTTCAGCGCGAACGGCGAGTGAAGCTGGGGCACGCGTGCCCCACCGGGGCAGCGTTTCCCTGTCCCGTGTCCGCCCCAGATGCGGGCGGTCGGCGCCAAGTATCGGCGTAGAACGATCCCCGGGGTCGCGGCACACTTCCTGCGAAGGGGGCGGCATGCTGCTGCTCCTCGCTGTTTCCTGTGCCGTAGAGTCGTCCGAAGGTCCCGCCAACGCCTTTCTCGCCGCGGAGGCCCAAACGGGCGTTCCGTTTGAGCTGCTGCTGGCGATTGCCGCTGCGGAAACCGGGGTGCAACGCGTGGAAGGCGCCGAGGAGTTCCCTGGGCAGTCCGTAGGCTGGGGGGTGATGGGCCTGCGCGAAGATGTGCTTGAGAAGGCGGCGAAGCTGGCGGGCCACGACCCTGAGGTGGTGCGCCGCAACGACGACGCCAACGTGCTGGCCGCGGCCTCGCTGCTCGCCGGGTACGCCGAGCTTGGCGGCATCGACACCAACGACCTGAGCGCGTGGGCCCCGGTGGTGGCGCAGTATTCGGGCATCCGCGACGAGGAGGGGCGCCGCGAGTACGTGTGGTACGAGGTGTACGACCAGCTCCAGCAGGGCGTGGAGGTGGAGGGTCTGCGCTCCGAGCCGCGCATCGACCTGCCGGCCTACCCGCCGCCCACCCGCACCGCCTCGCGGACCGGCGACAGCTCCACCGTGTGGACCCCCTCGCCCAACACCAACAGCCGCAGCGGGGCCGACGTGGAGTACGTCATCGTCCACGCCTGCGAGGGCAGCTACTCCGGGTGCTGGAGCTGGCTCACCGACACTCGCTCCAGCGTGAGCGCCCACTACGTCGTGAACACCGACGGCAGCGAGGTGCGCCAGCTTGTCGACGAGTCGGAGCGCGCCTGGCACATCAGCGCCACGTACGACTGCAGCCTCAACGCCAATCAGGACTGCGCGAGCAACGGGGCCTCGATGAACACCATCTCGGTGGGCATCGAGCACGCCGGCTACACCTCGCAGACCTCGTGGGACAAGGGCCTGCTCGCCCGCAGCGCCGCCATCGCCTGCGGGGTCACGCAGCGGCACGGCGTGCCCGTGGACAGCTACCACATCGTGGGTCACGGCCAACTTCAGCCGTGGAGCCGCAGCGACCCCGGGAGCGGCTGGCCCTGGAGCAGCTACCTCGACCAGGTGCGGGCGGCCTGCGGGAGCTCGGGCTCGTCGAGCGGCTCGGGGTCTTCCGGCAGCTCGGGGTCCTCTGGCTCGTCGAGCTCCTCGAGCGGCAGCCTGCCCACCGCCACCGCCTTCGTGATCGACAGCAACAACGGGGCGAACGACACCTCCGCCTACTGGATCGAGGTGTCGAGCGCGTGGTTCTCCTCCGCAAGCACCAGCGGCTACTACAACACCGGCTACTGGGCGGCCCCCACGGAAGGGGTGTCCGATCCTGCCCATTTCCGCTTCGAAACCGACCAGTCCCGTTGTTACACGGTCGAGGCCTGGTGGCCGGCGGGCAGCGACCGTCCCTCCTCGATCACTTGGGTTGGCTGGGACGAATCCGACCGAGAAGTGGGCCGGGCCACCGTGAACCAGCAAACGAACGGCGGAAAGTGGAACAAGCTCGGAAATTGGACCTTCCCGGCCGGCTCCAACCAAGTCCTCCTCTCGCGTTGGGCAGGCACCGGCAAATACGCCGTGGCCGACGCGGTCCGCCTCACGCCCTGCTGAGGGGTGGGGGCGATGCGCGAATCCCGTCCACGTGGGGGCGAAGGCTGGCCGGGCGCGCATCGCGTGGCCCTCGCGGGGTTGCTCGTGCTGGGCGCCGCCTGCTCCTCCGAGGTGCCAGCGCCGCCGCTCGAGGGCCGGGCGCTGTTCGTGCGGGAGCGCGCGGGCACCGTTGCCACCGCGTGGATCGACCTCGCCACGGGCGCCACCGGCGACCTCCTCGCGGGCGCCTTCCCGGCCGCACCCGACCCTCTCGGCAAGGTGGCGCTCCTCGTTCAGAGTGAAGACCCGCCCGAGGGCCACCGTGAGCGCCTCTGCACGATGCCTCTGCCGCCAGCGGCGGGGCCCTGTACCGCGCTGGCACCCGACGCGGAGTTCGTGCGCAACCCCGTCTGGAGCGCCGATGGCGCCTTCGTCGTGTACGAGTCGAGCGCCGCGAGCTTCCGCGACCTGTGGCGCGTGGCCCGTGAGGGCGGGGAGGCCCACCGGCTCACCGACGCCGCCCACGGCAGCTTCGATCCCGCCCTGTCGCCCGATGGGAGCTGGCTCCTCTTTGCGTCCAGCCGCGACGGCGACCTCGAACTGTACCGACAGCCCCTCGGCGGCGGGGCGGCAGAGCGCCTCACCACCGAGGCCGGCGACGATCGTTCCCCCGCCTTCCGCCCCGACGGCGCCCGCATCGCCTACCTGAGCACCCGCGGGCCGACCACGGCGGTAACGACCTCGCTGCCCGACGGCGGCGATGCCTCACGCCTGTCGCCGCTCACGGACGGGGCGGTCGCCCTCTCCTGGTCGCCCGATGGCCGCCGCCTCGCGGTGATCGTGGCGGGGGAGGGGGGCGCCGAGTTGCTGCTCATCGACGCCGTGCGCGGCCTCCGCCTCGGCAGCGTACCCGCCATCGCCGCGAACGCACCCCCCGCGTGGACACGCGGCGGCGACGCTGCGCTCTACGCGGCGCCAGTGGAAGGCCGCACCCTGCTGCACACCGTGGGGGCCGATGGGGTGGGGGCGCGGGTACTCACGACGGGGGCGGGGGCGGACTGGCTGCCGCGGGTGTCCGCTCCGTGTCCGTGACCAGCTCAAACACGCCGGTCGCCTCATAGACGCGGTACCGGATGCGGCCGCCGATCTGCTTGAGCACTCCGGCGGCGCTGAGCTGG
Source organism: Deltaproteobacteria bacterium (assembly GCA_947484175.1). GTDB lineage: Bacteria > Myxococcota_A > UBA796 > UBA796 > SXON01 > SXON01. Next base: position 43,195 of record CANKOI010000002.1, on the reverse strand, counting down.
GCGATGGCCCCGTCGACGGCTCGCGCGGAGCGACCGGTGAGCTCGACTGCGGCAGACGCTGTCAGTAGCGGTGCCGCTGGCAGCACCGACAGCAACGTCCACACCGCGGCGTCGGCACGCAGCGCGCCATGGGACTCCGTCACGCGGGCCCGCCAGGTTTCCACGAGGGTCCCGATCTTCGTCTCGTACGTCTGGGCCTTGGCGCACGCCACGCGCGCAGCGCTCGCCATCCGTTCCAACCATGCATTCACGCCCGCGGCGAGCCGGGGATCGGTCGCGTCGCCAAGGACGCGCGTGGCGGTGAGCCCCGCCACGTAGTCCTTCGAGCGGGTGGCGAGGACGAGGCTGATGGGGGGCACGAACCGCCGACACAACCCTCGGCGGCGCAGGATGAGCTGCAGGAGAGCTCGCCCGGTGCGCCCATTCCCGTCGGCGAAGGGGTGGATGGTCTCGAACCATGCGTGCGCGAGTGCCGCTTGTACCAGCGGTCGGTGGCGGGGGCATTGTCGTTGATGACGGTGTTTGAGCGGCTGCCACGGGACGAGGGGCTCGCCATCTTCGGGCTGGCCGTGCTTTCACAGCTCGCGACGTTGGCGTGCACCCTCGCGGCGCCGTGGTTCGAGCGGCCGGCCGCACGGTAGCGCCCTCGTCCGTCGTCCCCCGTCCCTTTATGCGTACAGCGCGCTGTACAACGCGACGTGGTGTACCGCCGCCGCCACGACCACGGCGGTGTGGAAGATTTCGTGGTGACCGAAGGTCTGCGGCCAGGGGTTGGGCCAGCGCATCGCCCAGCAGGCGCCGCCCACGATGTAGATGAGCCCTCCGGTGATGAGCAGGCCTATCGTGAGCGGTCCGCCGCGCGCCAGCAGGTCCGGCAGCACGAGGAAGGCGAGGCAGCCGAGGCCGACGTAGAGCGGAAAACCGAGCCAGCGCGGCGCACGCGGCCACACCATCTTCAGGGCCACACCCGCGAGAGCACCGCCCCAAACGGACCACAGCAGGACACGGGCGAGCGGACCGTCGAGCAACAACAGCGAAAACGCGGTGTAGCACCCGGCGATGAACACGAAGATCATGGAGTGGTCGAGGCGTTTCATCGCGAGGTAGGCGCGCGGACCCCAGGTGACACGATGGTACAGGCCGCTGATTCCGAACAGGGCGCACAGGGCCACGGCGTAGATCAAGCAACCGACGAGCGGCTTCCAGCCGTCGCGTGCCGCGGCCAGCGTACACAGCGGGAACCCGGCGAGGAGGGCGAAACCGGCGGCCCAAGCGTGGAGTTTGCCGCGGAGGCTGGGGCGGGAGAGCGGGGGCCCCCGAGGATGTGTGTCGCTCACGGCCCCCATGGTAGCCGCGATTCGCGGGCTCGCAACCGCCGTCGACGTCGACGGTGCTTCGGGCCGATGTTTGCGAACTCGGTGAGACCTCGAGGCTTGGTCGAGTTCGGCGACACGTCGAGGGCGCGGCGGCGGCGCGAACGGCGAGTGGGCGGCCGCGAGCAACGCTGTTGACTTTCGCCGCCAGCGCCTTTAGTCACAGACGGAACGAGGCGAAAATGGGTGACTTGGCGCACGCGACCCAGACTACCCCAGCGCAGGCGCCGCAGGTCGCGCCGCAGGTAACCGCGCCGGCCACCAGCTCGGGTACCGGAATGTCCTCGGGCACCGAGGTCGGAAGGGCGGTGACGGGGCAGAACACGAAGGGCAACAGCGCCGTGGCCGGCGAAGTCAGCGAGCAGACCGCGGCCAGGCTGCCCACTCCCCTCCCGGGCATGATCGGCAAGGTCGGGTACTACGAAGCTCGTAAGGACGACTTCGTCTCTCGCCATTCCTCCGCCTCGCCACCCGACTACTACATGAACTACGGCGACAAGTACGCCAAGCGTTTCACCACCGTGCTCAAGCCGACGCTCAGCGGCGAGGGGCAGGCTTGGTTGCAGCGCGCGTTCGTCCTCCTGCAGCAGGCGATGGAGAACCGCCTCACCACGAGCCGCTCCGCCTTTGCTACTCTCGAGCTCAACGGTGCCGCCTTTCGCGCGTTCGCTTACGGAACGCACCCCAACGCCTACGTCGCGGCGGGGCTCTCCAAGCTTCCGCCCAGCGACCTGCTGAAGATCTCCACGACGCCCGACATGGGGGATCTGCTCACCATCGACGGCGTCAGCCAGATGGTGGAGACGGGTCTCAAGGTCCTCCCGCAGTGGGGCAGCCAGGGCGTGGACTGGGCCGCGAAGAAGGGTGGGCAGGGCGTGGACTGGGCCGCGAAGAAGGGTGGGCAGGCAGCCGACCTCGGGAAGCAGGCGTGGGACTGGGCGACGGACTGGTAGGTGGGCTACTTGGCGCTTTTCTCTAGCTTCATCTTGGGGTGCTGGGTGTCGGACGCCGGATGGGAGCCCCGCGGGCAGTTGCCGGAGGCCTTCTTCGTGGAGTCTACGCGCTCGATGGCGCCTCGCGAGGCGCTGTTCGGCGGGTATGACCAAGGCGGCGCCACGTGGGAGATCGGCGATCGCCGCGCTAGCGTGTACCTCTGGAGCGGCGACTCGGTCGTTCGCACGTACGAGGGGCTTGGCTGGGTGAGCCACATCTCGGCGGGGCCGGGTGCGATTTGGGCGCTCGCCGCCACGCTGAAGCCTGCGGGTGTCGATAGCGACTACCGGGCGCTCGTGTCTCTTGACGGCGGTCGCACGTGGTCCGAACGGGGCCCGATCCCGACTGCCAGCGCCGAGCAGATCCTCGCCGTGTCCGCCACAGAGGCGTGGGTGCTGGGCATGGACACGCTCGTGCGCACGACCGACGCGGGCGCCACCTGGGCGAACGTGGGCTCTCCGGGAACACGGGACGGTGTCAGCGAGCGCATCGCTCTCGAAGGCGGGCGCGTGGTGGTCATGGGCGAGGGCGTCCTCGCGACGGCCACGGGCGGCCAGACGTGGATGGAGAACGACGTCGACAGCAGCCGAGTCTACGCGATTGCAGGTGCGGTGGTCGCGGCGCGGGTCGGCACCGAGCTGCGAGTGGGCGTGATGGCGTCGGGCGGGCCGGAGTGGCTGGCGGCGATCGACGTGGAGGGCGAGGTTTCCCGACTGGTCGTTGACGGCGCTTCGGTGCGGATGCTGGTGGTGCCTACGGGGCGAATGGTGGGTCGCGGGCTGCTGTACTACACCAGCGACGACAACGCGAAGGCGTGGAAGGCCTGGCTGCTCGCCTCGGCGGCCAACCCCGGCGCCGCCGACCTGCTCGCGGGCGGGGGTGGCGTGGCGGTAGACGTGCGGCGGAGGATTCTCGCGCCCTGAGGGCAGTCCCCGTGTCGCTCGTAACGCCCAGTGCCCCTCAACCGCCCTCCCCAAAAAACTCCGCCAGCTCCTCCCAAGGCCGACTCGTGGGCTGGGGAGCCCAGCTCGCCGGCAGGTACTCCTGCAGCTCGTTCTGGAGGAAGCGGCGGCACACGAGCACGATGGCGCCGCGATCCTCGGGGCGTCGCAGCACGCGACCCGCCGCCTGCACCACCCTCGTCATGCCGGGTTGGATCGACGCGAGCCCGAAGCCGTCGTCCCAGCGGCGTTCGTTCCACTCGGTGAGGAGCTTGGTTTCGAGGTCCGGCGGCGGAAAGGAGGGGCCGATGATCAAGGCGGCGGAGAGCGCACCGGGCGGCAGGTCGACGCTCTCGCCGAAAACACCGCCCAGCACCGCGGCCAAGACGCGACCGGGCTCGGCCATCGCGGCGGCGGTCTCGGCGCGAGCGGCGGCAGACATTCCGGGGCGTTGGACCACCCGCTCGCGCCCGGGGAGGTCGAGCCCACCGAGCAGATCGTGCATCTGCTCGAAGCTGCCGAAGAACAGCGCCACGTTGCCGGGCACGGCGGAAACGCTCCGTTCGATGAGGTCCAACAGCCGCGGGCGCTCCCGCTCGCGGTCCTTCCACGCCGTTGAGACAGCGCGGGCCACGAGCACGAGGCGGTTCGCCGCGGGCAGGTCGGCGGTGACGGCGAGCTCGGTGAACCGGTCGGCGGGCACCCCCACGCGCTCCCGCCAGAACCAGGTGGGGTGGAGGGTGGCGCTCACGCCCACCACGGCCGCACACGCTGCCATCCGGTCTTCGAGGAGGAAGGCCGCGTCGCGGCAGATGAGCTGAAGGGAGGTGCCGTCGGTGAGGGAGAGCACCTCCTCGCCTTCGTGGTCGGCGTAAGCAGCGAACCGGAACAGCGCCTGGCCGAGCTGGCGCCAGGGGTCCTCGCCCGCGCGCGGGTCGTCGGCCACGCAGCGCGCGTGTTCGAACGCGAGCGCGTCGTAGCGGGCGAGCGTGTCGGCGAGCTCGCCGTCATCGGGCTCCCAGAGGCGCGGCTCTCCCGAGACCGCTTCGGCAAGGAGCCAGCCCCGCACCTGCTCCGCAAGCTCCCGAAAGGGCGCCCCGGAGGCATTCCGGTAGCGTGCGTCCAGCGCGTCGAGCAGTACGGCGTCGAGGCGTGCGGATGCCCAGCCCCGCGCCCGGTCGGGCAGCTGGTGCGCTTCGTCCACCACGACGACAAACCGCCGCGGGGCACCGTAGCCAAGGCAGGGGCGCAGGTGCACGTCGGGGTCGAAGGCGTAGTTGAGGTCGGCGATCACGACGTCGGCCACGTGGGCGGCGTACTCGACGGCCAGCGCCCAGGCGCACGCGCCTTGGCGAACCGCCTCCGCGGCGACCTCCGCGGGCAGCACGATCCCCGCCTCCGCCAAGGGCACGAGGTCGGCCAGCTCGGCGGTGCCGAGGCACTCGCCGAGCGCGCACGCCGCGCACGCCTCGGCGCGGGCCGGCACCACGACCGCCCGTAGCGGGAGGCCTGCCTCTTTGAGCCGGCGCAGCGTGTCGAGCACGATCCATCGCTGCGTGCCGCGGGCGGTGGCCCAGAAGAGGCCGAGGTCGGAGCGGAAGCACTCCGCGAGCGCGCCGACGAGCACGGGGGCCGTCTTGCCGAGGCCGGTCGGCGCGGTGAGGGCGAGCACCTGGCCGCGGGCGGCGGCGTCCTGCACGGCGGCGAGGATTTCGCCCTGACCCTCGCGGAGGTCCGGGAAGGGGAAGGGGACGGGGGCATTTCGACGAAGGTGGCGCCATGCCAACCAGAGCGTGCGGGCCCGCACTCGCGCTCGCAGCCAGTCCCGGAGCCAGGCGGCGAAGTGCCGATCGGGGTGGAGTACCACCACGCGCTGACTGCCGTCCACCAAGGAAACCAACCGCAATCGCCCCTCCGGACGGGGCAGTTTCGCCGCCTCAGCGATGTACAAGTAGGCGGCCAACTGCCGGCGCCAGGACTCGGCGATCTCCGCGTTGGCGAGGGCTTCCTCGGGGAGCCCGACCGATTTCACTTCCTCCACGAGCGTGTGTCCGTCGAGGGATTCGACGACGCCGTCTACCCGCGCGGTGATCACGCATCGCCAGCCCTCCACCTCCTCGGTGTGGCGCCAGGTCTCCTCGTGGCGGGTGCCCTCGTCCGCGGCGTCCCGCACTTGCCGATGCGCGCGCTCACCCGCACGGGCACGGGCTCGCGGCGACATCGCGAGGCTGCCCAACTCGGCCCGAGCGCCGCCGAGGTCACGCACGGCGAGCTCGAGGGTGAGGCTGTCGTCATGCCAGCGGAGCATCGCGCGGGGTTATCTCAAGCGCCCGGTGTCGGTGACAGCCGTCCGACGGCCGTCGCGTACGGTGGGCGGACATCTGTCACCCGTCGTGGAAAAGCGGGCGTTCTCCCGTTGGCCTCGCGCTTGCACCTGCACGCGGTCATGCACACTTCTACTGCCCAGAGCCGCACCCCCGCCCAGACCCCCACGCCGCCCACCAGTCAGGTGGCTCCCGCGGCTCCCGCTTCGAATCAGGAAGTTCAGGAGGCGGCCGGGCTCGCCGGCCCCACCCCCCAGAGCGGCGCGGGCCTTGTCGAGTCGCTCGTACTCATGGGGCCGGTTGGCGCTGTGGTTCTCGACGCGTTGGGCACCTCCGTGGCGATCGCCTACGCCATTCAACTGCTCCAGTACGACTGGGCTCGCGAATGGCTCGCCGAGAACGCGCTGCCCGCCTTGGCCTCGCTCTCCGACACCGTGCAGGAGCAGATCATCGACGCTCTTCTGCCGCCGGGGGCCTCGTTTGAGCAGGAGCTCGTCCAGGAGCTGGTGGCCGGCTTGGGCGCGCGCTTCTCCGGTGCGGTGCGGCTGTCTCGCCGCTTCGGAACCTGGGAGCTGATGCTGCGTGGGGAGCTGGCGGGTGTCGGCAAGATCGGCTTGGGGGCCGAGCTGGGCGCCGGCCGTGCCGGGGTTGAGGCGGAGCTAGAGGGGCGTGTGGAGAGTGGCTACTTCGTCGAGGCGCATTGGGTACTGTCGGGCGGAGGCGTCCAAGCCGCCCGCGCCGCGGTTCTGCGTGCGCTCCTGGGTGGAACCCCTCCTGCGCTGGCCGACGTGTCGCGTGCCTCGACGGACGGGGCGCCCGATCGACTGGAGGCCGGCGTGGCAGGCCAGGTCTCCGCCGGCGCCGCAGTGGGACTCGACACCAGCTCCATCTTCCAAGCGGACGGAGTCAGCGCCGGGGTTCTGGGCACCGACGTGGCGGAGGCCGCTGGGGCGGTGCCCGTCGTGGAGATGATTTCAACGGTGCAGACCGTGGTGGCGAAGGGGTTGCGGGGGCTGTCCGGGAGCATCGTGGCCGATGTGTCCGCCATGGCCGGCTACGACCCCGACCCCTATGTTGCCGTGGAAGGCCAGCTCGCGTTCCCCGGCCAGGCCTTCGGTTCGGAGGGCGGCTCCACCATGGGCCTCCGCGCGGTGGCCTACGTGATGGTCGACGAACGGGGTGTCACCATCGTGGGCGGCACGGTGAGCGCCGGCGTGGAGAACAACGGCGACTCCACCCAGGTCGAGCAGCCCTTCAACGGTTCGGCCGGCCTTCTGGAGAAGCTGGGGCAGCTCGGGGGAGGCGATGCGGCGGAGGACGTGGGCGAGCTGGTGATCGAGCAGGAGCACAAGGTCGACAACACCGAAGCGCTCGAGGCGGTGGTGGGCCCCCTCGAACGGGGTGTGGACGTGCCGCTCGTCGACACCGCTGGTGAGGTGACGGCACGCGTGAAGGTGCGCGTGGCCGGCGACACTTCCGCCGCCTTCCCGTCGGCGCGGCCCGCCGATGAAGAAGAGGCCCGCGACCAGCAGCGGGCGCTCGCCGGCCTCGTCACAGGGCACGCCTACTTCCTCGACGAGGACCTGCGCGAGGCGGGCGTGATCGACGCCGTTACGCTCGACGAGGCGGTGATCGACTCGAAGTGGGTGGCGGACGTGACGGTGGAGGCAAAGGTCGCCGTCGTCGCCGGAGGCGAGCTGGCCTCGGGCATGAAGTACACCTACGCCACGGCGACTGACGTGACGCAGCGGGTGGGGCTCGAGGGCGTGTCGGCGATGCTGGAGGCCTGAGCGGCGAGGGCCTCGGCTTCACCCCCAGACGGCGACTCGGCAGTGTTGGAGAATCGTCGTGTCTCGCGTGACCAGCGGCAGGTCATCGGCGAGGGCATGGGCCGCGATCATCCGGTCGAAGGGGTCGCGGGACCACGTGAGGGTGGCCGCGATGCGGGACACACGCTCGAAGTCGCTCTCCGCTGGGCGCAGCCCCGCAAACCCCGCCAACGCTTCGAGGATGACCCCGGGCGCCACCGTGATGCGCCCGATCTCGTACAACAGGGCCAACTCCAGCCGAACCATCGGGGAGTACAGGGGGCGGCTCGCTCCGAGCTGCTGACGGAGGGATTCGGGAAATCGCTGGACTTCGCCCTGGTAGAGCCACACTGCGGCGTGGGTGTCGAGGTGCATCACAGCGGGTCGGGCTTCCACTCCGACGACCAGTCGATGCCGACGAGGTCGTCGGGGTCTCCCACCACGACGCCCTCTCGCCGGGGGAGCTGGTCGACCCAACTGCGCGGGCGGGGGGGAACCAGTCGAAGGACCTGACCGCCGCGCTCGATCTCCAGCGGCTCCCCGGAGGCCAGCACCCGGTCGAGGATCCGGTAGACATCAGCGCGTAGTTGCGAGGCCGTGAGGGACATGTTCGGAGGGTACCCGATACGTACGTTCATGTCAACGATACGTACGTTCGTGAGGAGGGTGATGACATTCAGGGACGAACCGCGGCGGACAGGGGCTGGTCAGAGGGGCACTCCCCGAGTTCACGATGTTCCTGCTTCTCGCCTGTGCCGCCTTCGCCTCCGACTACGCCGATGAGGCGGAGCGGCGCATGAAGCTCAGCTTCGACCTAGACGACATCCAAGCCGAGTTGGCGGCCCCGCCTGCCCCCGCGGCGGCGCCTCGCGCGTCGGCCTACGCCGCCGTCGCGCTGCCCCTTCCCCCCCGGCTGCCGCTGGAGCCCAACTCCGAGGTGGAACGAGTGCTGGTGCTGCGCGACCGCGCGATCGTCACCCGCACTCGGTCGCTGGAGCTGGCCGCCGGCACGCAGCGGGTGCGCTTCGAGGGCCTCCCCCCCGCGCTGGACGCCACCGCTCTCGCGGCGGAGCTTCGCGGCGGGCGCGGCCGGGTGGTGGGCGTGGAGCTGGTGTCGGGCTCCGGCGACGTAGAGGAGACCGAGCGGATCGAGGGCATCCGCAAGCGTGCGGAAGTGCTGTCGGCCGAGCTGGGCGGGCTGCGGGACCGCATCGAGGCGCTGCTGGTCCAGCGCGCCTACCTCGACCGCGCGGTGCTGAGCCCGGGCGGGGAGTCACGGCCGGTCCCGAGCCTCGACGTGGTGAAGGGCACGCTGGCGTGGCTGGGTGACGCGGAGAGGGAGCTGGCGTCGAAGCTGCGGGAGAACGAGGAAAAGGCTGGCAAGCTGGGCGAGGAGCTGGAGCCGCTGCTGGTGAAGCTGCGCGACCCCGCCGCCACCGGCCTCACGGTACGCGTGGACGTCGAGATGCCGGCCAGCGGCAAGGTCGACGTGGCGCTGCGCTACGGAGTGCTCGGCGCGTCGTGGTCGCCCACCTACTGCGCGCGCCTCGACCCCGATGCCGCGGGTGTCACCTTCGAGACGCAGGCGCTCGTTCAGCAGTCCACGGGCGAGCTGTGGAAGGATGCGCGGGTGGAGCTGTCGACGGCTCGCCCGCTCGTGGGGGGTGCGGCGCCGACGCTCTCCACGTGGGTGCTGGACGAGTACGGCGTGGACTCCGCGAGCTTCGCGGCAACCGCGGGCGCGAGCTCGGGGGCCGGGGCGCGCGTGTACCCCGTCGAGGGCAAACGAACGCTGGCCGGGGATGGGTCGCAGGCGCGGTTCCCCCTGGGCTCGGTGACGGGCGGGGTGGCGCTCTCCCTCGACACGGTGCCTCGCATCACGCCCGAGGTGTTCCGCAGCGCCGCGTTCGCGTGGACAGCGGAGGCGCCGCTGCTGCCAGGGCCGGTCGCTAGCTTCGTCGGCGGCGACTACGTCGGCAGCGCCACGATCGGGTCGATCGCGCCCGGCGAGCCCATCACCCTCGGCTTCGGCGTGGATGACCGGCTGAAGGCAGAACGGTCGCTGGTTTCCCGGAAGGTCGAGCACCTGCTGGGCGGTCGAACGCGCACGACCGTACGATTCCGGACGACCGTGCGGAACTTCGGAAAGGCGGCGGCGGCCATTCAGCTCCGCGATCAAGTGCCCGTTTCCCAAGTCGATCGGATCACCGTGGCGCTGGTCGAAACCTCGCTCGTACCGACTCCGGACGCCGAGGCCGCGCCGGGGGTGCTCGCGTGGGCGCTGAGCGTGCCCGCCGGCGGCTCGCAGTCGGTGGAGCTCTGCTTCTCGGTGACCGCCCCGCGGGAGTTGCAGGCCCGGATGGAGGCGATGTTGCTCTGAGCGCCGCGTTACGTGGGGCGGCATGGAGCACCCCAACGTGGCCCTGCTGCGCGCGTTCTACGAGGCCGGTCGGGAGGTGTCGGGCATGTGGGCGTCGCTCTGCACCAGCGCCACCGACCTGCGGGTCACGTTGGTGTCGGTGAGCGCGGGCGACGCGGAGGGGGCGGCCCACTGGGAGGCCTGGTATGCCTTCGGTCCGCAGAAGCGCCCCGTCCACAACGTGATCCACGCCCAGTTCCGCTTCGATCACGGCCGCGTGGTGGAGCATGTGGACAGCTTCGATTTCTGGCGCTGGAGCCGGCAGGCGTTGGGCGTGGTGGGGTTGCTTCTGGGGTGGAGCCCATGGCTGCGAACGAAGGTTCAGGCGCAGGCCCGCAAGGGGCTCGACGGCTATCTGGCTCGGCAGCAGGGGGGGATGACGACGTGACGCGGATGACGACGTGACGCCGAACGCTCCGGTCCTCTGCGTGGGAGGCCCCGCTTGGTTGGCATTGGTGGCGGCGCTGCGCCCCGGAGCTCGTCTCGCGGGCGATGCCGTCGCGTTTGCGGAAGGCTTCGCCGAGGGCGGATACGGCCTCGTGCTTGTCGACCTCTCCACCGCTTGGGCGGATCCCCTCGAGCTGGCGTCGGCGCTGCGTCGGCGGCACCCCGCGCTCCCGCTCGCGGCGCTGGGCGCACCCGCCCCGGACAAGGTGCTCCGCTTCGGCAGCATCGGGTTCAGCGAGCTGTACTCCTCCGCTCTCGAAGACATCGCGCGCCTCGCGACGAGGCTCGCTGTGCGGGAGCCGGGGGTGGCCGTCTCGGTGCCGGAGGTTGAGCTGGCTTCGGGGAGAGCGGGAGGCGATCGGCGCTTCGCGGCGGAGGTGGCTCACGACATGAGGGAGCCGGTACGCACCCACCGCCTCCTTTTGGAGCGCATGGAGAGGGAGCTCGCACGAGGAGACGGCGGGGCGGCCTCGGCCCTAGTGGTCCGACTGCGCGAAGCCACCACGAGGCTGGAGGAGCTCATCGATGGCGCGCTTGCCGACCTCGCCCCGGCACCCGTCGCCGGGGTGGCGCCCTCCTCCGTGGGCAGCGCTCTTGACGAGGTGATGGCGCAGCTCGCCGCCCTCGTGGAGGAGACGGGCGCGCAGGTGGAGAGGGGGCCGCTGCCCGAGGTGGGGGTGGCTCCCCATGCGATGCGGCAGCTCTTGCAGAATCTCATCGTCAACGCCATTCGCCACGGGGGCACCCCGCCCCGTGTACACGTTTCGGCCTGCCGCGCGGGCGACCATTGGCAGCTGCGCGTGCGCGATTGGGGGCCAGGCGTGCCGGTCGAGGAGCGGGAGGCGATCTTTCGCCCGCTGGCGCGCCTCGTGGGCGGCGCCGCCGTGTCCGGGCACGGGCTCGGTCTGGCGATCTGTCGAAAGCTCGCGGAACGGGTCGGCGGGAGCATCTCGGTGGGCGACGCTGAGGGCGGTGGCGCCGTGTTCATCGTGTGCCTCCCGGTCGCCGAGGGCGAGGCCCGCACGGAGGAGTTGCGCGCGAAGTCTTGACATGCCAATAGTTTCCCGCGACAATCGTTCCCTCCCTCGGGGCGTTGTTTGTCTCCTGTCTCTCCGCTGCGGTTGCTGCTCCTCGAAGACTCTTCGGCGGAGGCGGAGCAGCTGGTCGCCTGGCTGAGCCCGCACTTTCGCATCGACCATGCCACCTCGGTGGCCGGTGTGCGGCGCCTCCTCGCCGAGAACGCCTACGACATCGGCCTCATCGACCTCTGCGTGGAGGACAGCCGCGACCTCGCCACCTTCCTCGCCGTTCAAGCGCTCGCGCCGGACCTTCCCCTCGTGGTCCAGAGCGGTCTGCAAGACGACGCCATCGCGATCGAGGCCGTGGCCCGCGGCGCGCAGGACTACCTCGTGAAACGAAGCTTTACGGCGGAGCTGGTGCGCCGGGCGCTGCGGTACGCGATGGAGCGAGCAGGTGGAGAGCGCGAGTTGCGGGACAGCCGGGAGCGGTACCAGCTCGCGCTGGCCGGAGCGCGCGACGGCATCTGGGACTGGGACGTTCGTTCCGGGCGCTTCGTGGTGTCGGAGCGCTGGTGCAGCATGCTGGGCCTGGCGCCCTCGGAGTTTGGCTCCGACGTGGAGGATTGGCTGCTGCTGGTGCACCCCGAGGAGCGCGATGCCGTGTGGCAGGCGTTGCAGATGCACCTCGTGGGCCGAACCGCGCATTTCGAAGTGGAGCACCGCATCACGCACCGCACCGAAGGCTGGACCTGGGTGCGCTCGCGAGGCCTGTCGGTCCGGGACAACTCGGGTCGGGTCACGCGCATCGCAGGTTCGCAGAGCGATGTGAACGAACGCCGGGCCTTCGAGGCCCAGCTACTCCAGCGCGCCACGACCGACGACCTCACGGGGCTCGCCAACCGACCGGCGTTCCTCGCGCGGCTCCAGAAGGCTGCCGATCTCGCCGAGGCTTCGCCGGAGGCAAACTTCGCGCTGCTCTTCCTCGATCTGGACCGGTTCAAGGTGGTGAACGACAGCCTCGGCCATCAGGTCGGCGACCGGTTGCTGCTGGCAGTTGCCCAGCGCCTCTGGGCAAGCGCGCGCCCCAGCGACCTCGTGGCGCGGCTGGGAGGCGACGAGTTCGCCATCCTCGCCGAGCCGATCGAAGGCAGGCGCGCTGCAGAGGAGCTGGCCGCGCGCATCCACCGCACCCTCGCAGCGCCGTTCACCCTCGACGAGAATCAGGTGTTCGCGACGGTGAGCATCGGGGTTGTGACCTGTTCGGGGGGCGCGGGCGCGGCCGAAGAGCTTCTGCGCAACGCCGACATCGCCATGTATCGGTCGAAGCGCGCGGGCCGCGGAGGCACGGAAGTGTACTCCGAGGCGCATTTCACCGCCGTTGCCGGCCGCCTCGAAGTGGAGACGGGGCTGCGCCTCGCCATCGCCACGGGCGGTCTCACCCTCCAGTACCAGCCCATCGTGCGCATCCCCAGCGCGGAGCTCGTGGGCTTTGAGGCGCTGGCGCGGTGGACCACGCCGGAAGGGCGGGTGGTGGAACCCTCGGAGTTCATCCCCGTGGCGGAGGAGACCGGCCTGATCGAGCCGCTGGGGGCGTGGGTGATGGAGGAGGCGTGCGCGCGCATGGCCTCCTTGGCGGTTGCGCGGCCCGAGACCAGGCGGCTGGCGATCAGCGTGAACGTGTCCTCTCGACAGTTTGCGCACGGCGACCTCTTCGCCCTCGTGCAGCGGGTGCTGGCGAAGACCGGCCTGGCCGCGGAACGGCTGGTGCTCGAGCTCACCGAGACGGCGCTGATGGAGAACCCCGAAAAGGCGACGGAGGTGCTCACTCAGGTGCGTGCGCTGGGCGTGCGAGTGCACCTCGACGACTTCGGCATTGGGTACAGCTCGCTGAGCTACCTGCAACGATTCCCGATCGACAGCCTCAAGATCGATCGTTCGTTCACCCAGGGAATTCCTGGTCGGCCGGGAGACGAAGCGATCGTGCGCGCGATCCTCTCGCTTGCTGGCGCGCTGAACCTCGAAGTGGTGGCGGAGGGCGTAGAGAGCGCCGCGCAGCTGGAGCACCTGGCGGGGCTCCGGTGCAGTTTCGGGCAGGGCTTCCTCTTTTCGAGGCCCATCGATGGCCCCGCGCTCGACGGCATGATCGCTCGGGGCTTCCTCCCGCCGACGGCCGGCATGCAGCCCTTCGCGGGGGTCGCGGAGGGCTGAGGTCGGGCGGGTGGGGTAAGCGCAGCCGGTGCGAACTCCGCTGCCGATCGACGCCGTGCTGCCCGAGCTGCGGCAGGCCCTCGAAGAGCACGGTGCCGTCGTGCTCGAAGCGCCCCCCGGCTCCGGAAAGACCACGCGCGTTCCGCTGCTCGTGGCGGAGTTGGTGGAGGGACCGGTGTGGGTGCTGGAGCCCCGCAGGGTTGCGGCGCGTGCGGCCGCACAGCGCGTGGCGGAGGAGCTGGGGGAGCCGGTCGGCCAAACGGTCGGCTACGCGATGCGGCTCGACCGGAAGGCGGGCGCCGCCACGCGGGTGCTGTACGTCACCGAGGCGCTCCTCACTCGTCGCCTCGACGACTTTGACACGCTGGGTGCAGTTGTCCTCGACGAGTTCCACGAGCGCAGCATCCACACGGACGTGGCCCTGGCGTGGGTGCGGCAGGTGCGTCGCACGCGGCCGGCGCTGAAGCTGGTGGTGATGAGCGCGACCCTCGATGCCGAGAGCGTGGCGCGGTTCCTTGGCTGCCCCCGTGTGCGGGCGGAGGGCAGGCGCTTCCCGGTCGAGCTTCGTCACTTCGACCGCAAGGACGATCGCCCGATCGAGGTGCGCGTGTCGGCGGCGGTGCGGGCCGTGAGTGGCAACGTGCTGGTGTTCCTTCCCGGCGTGGGCGAGATCGAGCGGGCCGCTGCGCTGCTGGGTGACTTCGATGTGGCCATGCTCCACGGCGAGCTCGACGGAGCCGCGCAGGACCGCGCTCTGCGAGCCTCGCCGGGTGGAACCGTCCGGCGAGTGGTGTTGGCCACCAACGTGGCCCAGACGAGCGTGACCGTCGAGGGCATCGACACCGTCATCGACACCGGGCTCGTGCGTCAGGCCGCGTGGGACCCCTGGTCGGGCCTGCCCACCCTCGACCTCGTGCCGATCGCTCGGGACGCCGCGGCGCAGCGGGCGGGGCGGGCGGGCCGCCTCGGGCCCGGGAGCTGCCTGCGCCTCTACAGCCTTGGCGACCACGACTCGCGGCCCGCCCAGACGGCCCCCGAGGTGCGCCGCATCGACCTCGCGGCCACCGTCCTCGCGCTCGGCGGGCGCGAGTTGGAGTGGTTCGAGGCGCCCCCGCCAGCCGCTTGGCGTGCGAGCGTCACGCTGCTGGAGCGGCTCGGCGCGATCGCCGACGGCCGCCGCACGCCGCTCGGTGACGAGATGGTGCGCCTGCCGCTGGCGCCGCGGTTGGCCCGCGTGCTCTTGGAGGGGGCCGCCCTCGGCGCCGCGCGGGAGGCCGCCTCCCTCGTGACCCTCTTCGGCCGCCGGTGCGCGGGCGACCTCGTGGAGCGCGCCCTCGACGGCGAAGGCGACGGTCAGGAGCGACGACGCCTAGTGGCGATGGTGGAGAGCCGTGGCTCCCCGGCGAGCGATGCCGAGGCGGCGCTTCGTCAAGCGCTGCTCGCCGGTTTTCCCGACCGCGTGGCGCGCCGTGAGGGGGGGCGTGTTCGCCTCGCTGATGGTGGCGCCGCCGAGTGCGAGGCCGCCCGCGATGGCTTCGTCGTGGTCACGGAGGTCGAGCGCATCGGCACGCGGGTGCGCGCGCGGTCGATGACGCCGGTCGACGAGGGTTGGTTGCTGGAGCGCGCGGAGGTGCAGGTCGCAATGGTGTGGACAGGCGACCGCGTCGATGTTCGAGAAACCCTGCAGTTCGGCGACCTCGTTCTCGACAGTGCGCCCGGCCGCGGGGACGCAGACGCGGTGTCCCGCCTTCTCCTCGAACACGCGCGCCCCGTGATGCATCGGCACGTTCCCGATTGGGAGCGGGGTCTCACGCTCCTCGGGCGGGTGCGCTTTCTCCGCCGCCGCGGGCAGCCCGTTCCCGACCTCGACCTCGAAGCCCTGCTGCCGGTGCTCGCGGAGGGGTGCCGTTCCCTCGGCGACCTCGCATCCACCTCGCTCGTCGGCACCCTCGTCGCCCAGCTCCCCGACCCCACCGTGGTAGACCGCCTCGCCCCGGAGACGGTGCGCCTCCCCGGCCGGCTGCGCGCCACGGTCGGCTACGACACCGACGATCCCTGGGTGGAGTCGCGGATGCAGGACTTCTTCGGGCTCGCCGACGGCCCCCGCATCGCGGGCGGCACCCCGCTCGTGCTGCGCCTCCTCGCGCCGAACTACCGCCCGGTGCAGGTGACGACCGATCTCGCTGGCTTCTGGGAGCGGCACTATCCGTCGCTGCGTAAGGAGTTGATGCGCCGCTACCCGCGTCACGCCTGGCCGGAGGACCCTCGGAATGCGGTCGTCGAACCCAAGCCGGTTCGGGATAAGCCACGGCGATGAAACAGGTCTGGATTCCCCGTGCGGGTGCGCCCGAGGTGCTCGACGTTCGTGAAGCCCCCGACCCGGTGCCCGCCGCCGGGGAAGTGCGGGTGGCGGTCGAAGCCGCGGGCATCAACTTCGCCGACATCGCGGCACGCTTGGGCAACTACCCCGACGCCCCGCCCTTCCCCTTTGTGCCCGGCTACGAGGTGGCCGGTCGCATCGACGCAGTGGGCGAGGGAGTGCCCGCCGAGCGGGTGGGCGAAGAGGTGTTCGTGATGACCCGCTTCGGCGGGTACAGCTCGATCGTCTGCGCGCCTCAGGAGTCGGCGTTTCGGCGCCCGGCCGGGATGAGTGCGGCGATTGGGGCGGCGCTCCCCGTGAACTACCTCACCGCGTGGATGATGCTGCGCGTGATGGGGCGGGTGGCGGCCGGCGACCGCGTGTTCATCCACAGCGCGGCCGGCGGCGTGGGTCTGGCAAGCATCGACCTCTGTCGGGCGGCGGGCGCGGAGATCTGGGGCTCAGCCGGCAAAGGCAAACACGCCGTCCTCGCCGAGCGCGGGGTGCACCACCTCCTCGACTCTCACGTGGACGAATGGCCCACCGAGAAAATGGACCTCGTGCTCGACCCCATCGGCGGCCCGAGCTGGGCGAAGGGGCTCGCCGGCCTTCGGGCGGGCGGCCGCCTCGTCGCCTTCGGCCTGAGCTCCGGCTCCACCGGCAGCTCCCCGTCGAAGTGGACCCAGCTGAAGGCCGCGATGGGCATTCCTTGGCTGGCGAGCAACCCCGTCGCCCTCATCAACGCCAACAAGGGCGTGCTCGGCGTCAACATGGGCCACCTTTGGAACGAGGCCGATCGGGTGCTCGCTTGGACGGCCGAGCTCGTGGCGATGTGGGAGGCGGGCCACCTTCGCCCGCACGTTCACGCCACTTTCCCCTTCGCGCAAGCCTCCGAGGCGCACGCGCTCATCCATCGCCGCGAGAACATCGGCAAGGTGCTGCTTACGCCGTGATCGGCCTCCCCGCTACCAGACGCCGTTGGTGATCTTCAGGCTGTATTCCTGACAGGAATAGGCGGTGGTGGTCCGGAAGACGTGGATGTAGTGGTCGGCGCTGAGGTCGTCGCACTCGTTGTAGGTGCTGGCGGAAGCGCAGGTGCGGGTATCGGTGGGGATGGCGTGAGAACCGTCGCCCACATCTTCTGCGTAGACCTCGTACTCGGTGTAGCCGCTGCCCTCCGGGTCGGTGCTCGAGCCTGAGCCGCACTCGAGATCGGCCGTCGTGCAGCCGCCGTCGTACACCACGAAGGCGTACTCGCTGCTGCCAGCGGTGAGCTCCACATGGAACCGGTAGTTGTTGGTGGTGCCGGTGATGGTGTCGGCGGAGGCGATGTAGTACCAGTCGTCGTCGCTGGCATCGAGCAGGTTGCCGTTGAACTCGATGGTGGTGGTGCCGTCGGCGTCGATGGCGCTCCAGTCCACCACCGGGTCGGCGCAACTGTCGCCGTAGCTGGTGGTGTCCTCGTAGTCGTCGGGCGGGTCGCACACCTCAGTGCCTACGACGTTGGAGACGGCGGAGGTGTTGCCCGAGGAGTCGGTGGCCGTGGCGTAGAACGAGTAAGTGAGGCCGGCCGTGAGGGACTCGCTGAAGGTGAAGGTGCCGGCGCCATTGGCCGTGCCTGCGTCGGTCGTAATGCCGCTGCTGCTCGAGATGTAGAGCGTCACGTCGGCGAAGGCCTCCGTGGAGCCGCTCACGGTGGCGCTCGTTTCGTTGCGGTAGAGGTCCAGCGAGTTCAGGATCGGCGCGTCGGGCGCGGTGTAGTCGCCCACGAGCACGGAGTCCGTGCCGGCGGAGCTGGTCGCGGTGCCATCCGAGGCGGTCACGAAGCAGGCCCAGGTCTCGCCATCGGTGGTGTACGATGCGGGTACCGACGATGTGGTGATGGCGGAGGCCACCCCGCTGACGGTCCACGCGTAGGTGTAGGTGATCGCGTCGCCGTCGTCGTCGGTGCTGGCCGTGGCGACCGTGCACAGGAGGTCGGCGTCGTCTTCCGGGTAGTTCGGCGTCACGTCCACTGCGGGGTCGGTGGGGATGCTGTTCTGAATCGTGCGGGTGCCGGAGGTGACGGCGGTGCCGTAGTCGAAGCCGTCGTAGGGGCGCACTTCCACCGTGACGTCGTCTCCCCTCACAAAGTACGTGCCGGCCAACGTGGGGTCGGTGGCGCCGGCAATCGCCGCGCCGTTGAGGGTCCACTGGTAGGCTTCGCTCTCGGCGTCGCCATCCGGGTCGGCGTAGCCGTTGGCGTTTGCGGTGAGGGTGTCGTTGGTGTACGCCGTGGCCGGAGTGATTCTGGCGCTGGTCAGCGACGGGGGGCCGTTGCCGATGGTGGCGCTGTCGGTGCCGGCGGGGCCGTCTGCCGCGCCGTCGTTGGGCACGACGTAGACGGTCCAGATGTCGCCACGGGCGGTGGCGCTGGCGGGCAGCGGGTTGCTGGTGCGGCCGGAGTCGACCCCGTTGAGGTACCAGAAATAGGTGTAGGTGATCGCGTCGCCGTCGGCGTCGTAGCTCTCCGTCACGATGTTCACGGTGAGCGGGTCGCCTGAGCCGGCGGGGTCGGGGGTGATGGTGACGACGGGGGCTTCGGGCGCTTCGTTGATGTAGAGCGTGGCGTAGTCACGCGCGGTGATGCCATCCGTGTCGGTAGCCGTGACGGTGATCGTGTGCACGCCGTGGCTGAGCGCGTCGTAGGTGAAGTCGGCCGTGCCGTCGCTGCCGGCTCCGCGCGTGGAGAAGAGGCCGTCGATGTCACTCTCCCACGTGAGCGTGAGGTAGTCGGGCGCATCTTCCGCATCGCTGACCGTGGCCTCGAAGTACACGGTGTCGCCGATGTTCGCGCGGTCGCCGGAGACGGGGCTGACGAGGTCGATCGTGGGGCGCGAACCGATCTCGACCTGCACCGTCGTGGTGTCGGAGCCCGTGCGCCCGGTGGTGTCGGTGACGGTGAGCGTGAGCTGGTGTTCGCCTTCGCTCAGGGTGGCGGTGCCCGTGGTTTTGCCATCACCCGAGGGGTTCGACGAAAACGCCAGCGCGCCGTCGAGAGAGGACTCCCACGCCACGGTCAGCTGCTCCGGCAGATCTTCGCCATCGCTCACGAGCCCTTCGAAGAGGGTGAGCTGGTTGGAGAAGTACTCGCCCCCGAAGATCGGGGTGACGATCTCGGCGGTGGGCGCCTCGTTCTTGTTGACCGTGATGTGCACGGTGGCCACGGCCATCTCGCCGTCGGGGTTGATCGCCGTGAGCGTGATGGCCGCATCGCCCTGCGTGAAGACCGTCGAGCAATCCGAGATGCCGTTCATGTCGAAGACCGCGCCTTCGCAAACCGTTCCGCCGTTCACGGCCCACGTGGCGCTGATGGAGGTCAGCGAGGTCTCGTAGATCTCATCCACCACTCGCCCGCGGAGCGTTACCGGCACGCCCTCGTTGAGGGTGGCGCCGTCGGTGGGCGTTTCGATCGCCACCACGGGGGGTTTCGTGAACTTCGAAACCGTTTCCTCGTTCCAGCACGCGGCAAGGACGACGAGGGCGGCGAGAGCGAGGCGAACGGGCATGAGGAGGACGGGTCGGATGAGACACCCCCGAGGGGGGCAGTATACGGTGGAAGTCAGTGCGCTACAAGGAGAGAAGCTCGTCTTGACCGAGCCGGGAAGCCGCTTGGCCCCGTAGGCTCTCAGTCGCCGTTGTCACCCACCGCCTCGACAGGGCAACTCTCCAGCGCGAAGAGGAACAGCTCGGCCTCGGCCGGTCGCTGCTCGCGCACGAACGCTCGCCGGGCGTCGTCGCGGCCGAAAATCTCGGGAGAGATGTCGGTGCAGGTGTCGCAGGCCACGCAGGTGGTGTCGACATACCAAGGGCCGGGGGCGTTGTTCGGGTTCCTGCTGCGCGGATCGGGCATGGTCAACCTCTCAGGCCGTGGACGACGCGGGCGCTCTCGCGCATTTCGGGGTTTGAAACCGTGCCGCCACCCGGTGCGCGCTGCCCGTGGTCGTCGGGCTGTTCGTCGCTGCGCTGGCCGCGACGGGTCAGAATCCGCGCCACCAGCTCGGGCTCGGGCTCGCGCCGCAGCACCTTGCGGATGATGGCCTCGGGGCTGCCCGCCACCGGAAAGAGCTCGGCGGGATCGTAGTGGTAGCCCATGCTGTAGAGGCCGGCGCACACGGGATCCAGCGCGCAGGAGTCGCATGCGGGCGCCTTGCCGTGGAGGAACTGTTTTTGGAGGACGAAGCCCTTTCGATCCAGAAAGCGGATGCAGCGCTCCTCCTCCTTCACGATTTTCCGGGTTTCGGTAGAGCTCTCCGCGTACTCCGGCATGAAACACAGCGGCACCCGCTCGGCGCGGAAGGTGCGACCGGTCTGGGTGAGGAACCGCATGGCGCGGCGGAGAGAGAGCTCGAACTCGCCGAGACGCGGGATGACGTCGGGGTTGCGCTCGGCCCGGTTCATGTTCGGGTCCATGTTGTTCCACACAAAGTGGCGCACATGGGGGTGGCGGTCGACGATCCAGCGCACGCTCTCGTCGAGGTGGTCGCTGTTGTAGGCGTTGATGACGGTGTTGATGTCGGCGGTGATCCCGAGGGTGGCCACGTGCCCCAGCGCGCTGTCGATGTGGTGGTGGCTGCCGGGTGTCTGCGTCAGGAAGTCGTGCACCGCCTCGCGGCTGGAATGCAGGCTCAGGTGCACGTGCGTGAGACCGTTCTCCACGAGCTCCTGCAAAAACGGCAGCTCCGAGATGCGCTGGCCGTTGGTGATCATCCGAATGAACAGGCCCTTGTCGTTGGCGTACTTCACCGCCGGCAGGAGCAGCGGCGCGATCGTGGGCTCGCCTCCGGTGAGGATGATGCCGTCGTAGCCGCGGGCCACAAGGTCGTCGATCGAGCCGCGCATCTCGTCGTCGGCGAGGCTCACGCCGCTCGGCGGATTGCTGCAAAACCGGCAGGCCTGTTTGCACTCGCGGGTGAGCTGGAGGTAGCCGAGGTTCGCCATCAGCTGCGCCGGCCGGCTTCGGTGTCGATGAACGGAACGGGCGCGTTGGCGGCCACGGGGATGCGGAAGGCCGGGGCCTGAGGGGGCGCGCCTGCGGCGAGGCGCGGGTCGGGGTCGTCGGTGGGCCAGGCCGCGAGCTGTGCCGAGGCGTCGATCGCCCACTCGCCTTCGAGCGGCTGGAGCTGCGCGAACCCGTGGGCGCGCAGGGACTGGAGGTGCTGGCCGCGGCAGGAGGCCGCCACCGGGCACGCCTTGCAGCGGAGGGACTTCGCGTAGTAGTGGTTGCCGACGTACTCGTCCACGAAGGCGTCGATCTGCCAGCGCCCATCGGTGTGGAAGAGGGCGGTGTCGAGGCGGCGCGGGGCGCGCTCTAGGCGGGTGCCGGGCGCGAGGCAGGCCGGCAGGTTCTCCACCCGAACGCGACGATCGAGGGCGAGAAAGAAGTTTCGCCAATCGGGGTCGAGAGCCAGCGACTCGCTGGCCTTTGCCCTCGTGGGGGCGTGGAGCACGCAGCGTTCGTTGAGGCTGTCGGGATTCTCGAGGAGCCACGCCGCCAGCTCACGGTCGAGCCGGACCTCCACCTCCACGCCGAGGGCGAGGGCCGCAGGCAGCTGGTCAGCTCGTTCGACGACCACGCGAGAGCCCGCCGGCAGCAGGGTTTCCGGCGGCACGACGGTGGCCGGCACTCGCAACGGACCGAGGGGGGACTCCGGCAGCGCCGTCACCCCCAGCCACCTCACGCCGGAGGGGGCGTGTGCGGCGAGAGCGAAGTTGCTGCCGACGGCGAATTCGTCGAACCCTCCCTCATGGCCCCTCGCCACGTGGCGATCGAGCGCGGAGCAGAAGGGCTCGATGAAACAATGCGGGCACCGCTGGGCGTCGCGGCAGTCGATGGGCGTGCCCTCGTCGAGGTAGCGGCGGAACTGCACGCGGCGGCCGCCCACCTCGTCGAGCATCTTGTGGGGGTCCTGGATCAGCTCTTCAAGGCCTTCGAGGTGCTGCACGGGGAAACGGTTGGTCCAGATGTGGAAGCCGGGAACGCGGGCGTACCGAAACACCCGCCTCAATGCTTCGGAGTGGGCATCCACGTCGTAGAACAGCTCCGCCCGATGCTCGAAGGCCTCGCCTTGGGGGATCACGTGCAGGAGGTCGAACTCCCGCACCCCCACCCGCGAGCAGAGCGCCACGATGGCCTCAAGGTGTTCCACGTTCTGGCGGTTGATGCATACGTCCACGTTCACGATCACGCGCCCGTCGCGCACCGCCCGGATCATGGCGCGCATCAGGTTCTCGAACCCGTTCTTCGTCTTCGTGAGGTGGTCGTGCAGCTCGGGCGTGTGGCCGTGCAGGGAGAAGGTGATCTCGTCGAGACCGGCGGCTACCGCACGGAGGAAGAAGTCGCGGTCGGCGAGTTTCTGGCCGTTGGTGACGGTCTGCACCCAGCGGTAGCCCTGCGACTTCGCGTAGGCGACAACGTCGTGAAAGCGGGAGTGGATCGTGGCCTCTCCGCCGCTCACCACGAGGCGGCTGGCGTTCTTCTCCTCGCGCCCCCGCCGCACCTCGACGCAGATGTCGTCGAAGGTCATGAACCGGCCGTCTTGGGCTTCGGCATCGAGGCAGAAGATGCACTTGCTGTTGCAGGCGGCCGTGAGGCGTACCCAGTGCTTGCTCTCGTTCGCGACCGCTTCGTGATCGAGAGTGATGGCCTGAGGCGCGTGCATCCTCGGCAAGGTAGCATGCGGGCGACCGGGGTCGCTCGCCATGTCCGTACGCTATCCCCCCGCTCCCTACACCTGGCCCGCCGGGAACGATGCTTTGGGTCCTTGGCGGGCGCGCCAGCTGCGACTGGTGGCCCGCCGGCTGTTCCTGGGGCCCCACGACCTGCCGGGTTGGGCGGCGGGCGCGTGGGCTTCGGTGAAGGAGCCGCTGGCCCAGGTGATGAAGGAGCACACGGGCATCTTCTTGTCCGCGCTGGGCCTCCCCACGGTGGGAGCGCCGCTCGCCGCGGGCGACCTTCTGGCTGCCGTGCCTCACTTGCTCTTGGAGCTCGCCCGGCGCGGGGTGATCGGTGAGCAGGGGTTGTGGTGGGGCGCGCCGGTGTCTCGGCTCGTGAGCCCCGCGCTCGGGGCCGAACGACGGTTCAGTCCGCCGTTGGTGGGGGTGCTGTTCGAGTCGGGCATCGTGACCCTGCGGCCGACGGAGGAGTGGCGACTGGCACCGGAGGCCGTCCTCTCCGCGTGGCCCCTCCAACATGGGGGGTGGCTCCTCGGGGCCGATACCAACCCGATCGCGATGAACGAGGCGCACCCCGACAAGCAGGGGAACGCGCTGTCCTTCGGGGAAGCGTCGGTGGCCGAGTGGGTGGCCTCGATCAACACGGCGCGCGCGCGGCTGCAGGAGGTCGCACCCGAGCTGGCCCTCGAACACAGCGTGGTGCTCAGCTCGGTCGTACCCGTGGGGCAGCACGCGGAGATGAGCCTGTCGGCTTCGTATCAGGAGGCGCCCGGCCTCGCCTACCTCTCGTTGCACCCCGACTCGCTCACGATGACCGAGGCGCTGGTGCACGAGACGCAGCACAGCAAGCTGAACCTCCTTGCGTGGTCCGACGCTGTCCTCGAGAACCATGGCGAGCTCTACCGGAGCCCGGTGAGGCCCGATGCTCGCCCGCTGTGGGGCGTGATGCTGGCCGTGCACGCGTTTCTGCCCGTGGCTCGGCTGCACCGCGCGCTCTTGGACGCGGGGCGCGAGGACGCCAACCGGCAGCGCTACGAATCAGTGTGCGGCGTGAACCACGAAGGCATGGAGGTGCTCCGTGCGGCGGCGAAGCCCACGCCGTTGGGTGCCACGATTCTCGCTGGGATGGATGCGCTGGAGAGCGCGTTGTGGGAGGAGTGTGGGGGGGGGTAAACCTACTCTTCCGCGACTCACGTTTGGGCGCGGTCTGGTGTGAGCCGCTGCAGCAAGCCCAGCGTAGTCTCTTGACCGGCCGCCGAACCCTGGGGCACTGCGGCAGGACCCCGCGCCAAGGCTGGATTTTCTGCCGCGTTCCCCATCAACGCGGCAGGCTGGCAAGAGACCTTCGCGCCACCGGCGCCGCGACCTGCGCGGCGAGCCCGCATCGACGTCACTCACCCCTGCCTCATCCCCGGCGCTTCTCGGCCCACAGCCACCACGTACTCGTCGTAGCTGCCCTCCCACGCCCGCGGGCCTTCGGGCCCCAACTCGAGCACCCGGTTCGCGAGCGCGCGGAGGAAGGCCCGGTCGTGGCTGACGAACACGACGGTGCCGTCGTAGTCGTCGAGGGCTTTCATGAGCGCCCGCTTCGTGCCGAGATCGAGGTGGTTGGTGGGCTCGTCGAGGATGAGCAGGTTTGGGGCGTCGTAGAGCATCTTGGCAAGGGCGAGACGGGACTTCTCACCGCCCGAGAGCACCTCGATCGGCTTGTCGATGTCGTCGCCCGAGAAGCCGAACGCGCCCGCGAGGCTGCGGAGTACGCCCTGGCCCTCGCGCGAGGCGTGGGCTTCGAGCTCCTCGAACACCGTGCGACTGGCGTCGAGCTGGTCCATCTGGTGCTGCGCGAAGTAGCCGAGGGTGACGCTGGCGCCGATCTTCACCGTGCCTTCGTCGGGTGGCAGCACGCCGGCGATCATCTTGAGCAGGGTCGTCTTGCCGGACCCGTTCGCTCCCATGATCGCCCAGCGTTCGCCACGGCGCACGAGGAGGTCCGCGCCGTCGTGCACACGCCGCGCGCCAAAGGACTTTCGTAACGAACGCGCCGTGATCACGTCGTTGCCGCTGCGATCGGGGCGCTTGAAGGCGAAGTGGCGATCGACCATGCGCCGAGGCGGCTCGATGCGCTCGATCTTCTCTAGCTTCCGGGCCCGGCTCTGAACCTGGCTCGCCTTGGACGGCTGCGCCTTGAACCGTTCGATGAACCGGATCTCCTTGGCGAGCATGGCCTGCTGCCGTTCGTACTCGGCCTCGCGCTGCGCCGCGTCGAGTGCCCTCGCCTTCTCGTACTGGTCGTAGTTGCCGGTGTACGTGCGGATGTGGCCGCCGTCGATCTCTACGATCTTGTCGACCACTCGGTTCATCACGTCGCGGTCGTGGCACGTCATCAACACGGCGCCCGGGTAGTCGCGGAGCCACGTTTCAAGCCAAAGGATGCTCTCGATGTCGAGGTAGTTGGTGGGCTCGTCGAGCAGCAGCAGTTCGGGCCGGGCAAGCAGCAGCCGCGCCAGCTGAACGCGCATCCGCCAGCCTCCGGAGAGCTGCCCCAGCTTGCCGTTCATCGCCTCCTGCCCGAAGCCCAAGCCCGACAGGATGGCCCGCGCGCGGGAGTCGAGGTCGTAGCCTCCGCCCGCCTCGTAGGCAGCCTGCACGTCGCCGTACCGCTCGAGGATGCGGTCGTAGTCGGGGTCGTCGACGTCGCCGAGCTTGGCCTCGAGGATGGCCAACTCCTCGCCGGCCTCCGCCACCGAGCCTGCACCCGCAAGGGTTTCGGTGAGCACGCTCTTGTCACGCCACTCGGCGAAATCCTGCCGGAAGTAGCCGACCGTCAGGCGCTTCGGTCGCTCCACACTGCCCTCATCGGCCCGCTCCTCGCCGAGAATCAATCGGAAGATCGTGGTCTTCCCGGAGCCGTTGGGCCCGACGAGGCCGACCTTCTCCCCGGGGTTCACCTTGAACGATGCGTCGACGAACAGCACCTGCGCGCCGTGCTGACGAGTGACGTTGGTGAAATCGACCATGCGGGGCTCTGCGAGGGCCCGCGGCGTAGCTCAGGAGGAGGGCGCCGGCACGTGCTGGCCGTTGCTCAGGAGCAGCTTCTCGTGGCCCACCACCCCACACGACACGAAGAACTTGATCGCGTCTTCCACGCTCATGTCGATGTCGATCACCTCTTTGCGCGAGAGGATCACGGGGTAGCCGAGATGCAGGTGGTTCGACGGGAAGAACACGACGATGCGGTCTTCGTCGGGCATGTCAGAGGCGTGTTCCTTGGCGACGAGCCCTAAGGTCCACCGGCCGACCATCGGGTACTCCACCAGCACCACTCGGGAGAAGGGCTGCTTCGCGCCGTCGGTGAACGGCGCAACGATCTGGCGGGAGGCGTTGTAGAGCGAGCGCACCACCGGCAACCGCTCGATTCCAGCCTCGATCGACCCGATCAGCCGCTTGAAGAACAAGCGGTTGGCGAAGAAGCCGATCACCAGCACCAGCACGGCCGTGACCACGACTCCTAGGCCTGGCACATGCACCGGCTGATCGACGAGCACGGAGATCAGCGCGTCGATGCGCTTGCCCAGCACACCGTCCACCGCGCTGAACAGGAAGGTGAGCACCTTCAGCGTGATGAACAGCGGCAGGAGGGCGAGGAGCCCGGAGAGAAAGTAACGGCGCAGCTTCACGGTCCAGGTGTCTTCCACTCAAGTCCTCCGCGCTTAGTGTGTACACGGCGGGGGGCTCTGCCAAGGTGGCGGCTACGGTCCCGTGGAGGCAACGATCCCGAGTCGCTCGCACTCCCGCAGCAGGCCTTGCATCTCGCTGTCCGAGCGTTCTCCCGCGAACCGAAGGCGCCGTACTCCTTCGCCGTGAAGCTTCACGAGGCGCTGGCGAAGCGTGCGGGAGGTGTCGGCGTCGACGATGTGAAGGACGGCTTCTGAGGGCGGCTGGAGCTGGGGGCCGGCGGGGCGAAGCTCGTCGGTTCCCCAGCGCGCGACGTACGCAGCGTCTACGCCTGGGCACATCGGCCGCAGCGTGCAGCGGCCGCAGGGCGTGGGCCAGATCGGCGCGGGGGAGGGGGGTGCCTCCAACGCGAAGGCGCGGTCGGGCTGCGCGACATCGCGGCGGTCGCCGAGGAGCGCACGGAGGTCGGGCGCCAGACAGGGGGGCAGGCCGACGACTTCGAGCTCTACACCCACGAGGCGAGCCTGCTCGGCGGCCGCCCGAAGGGGCTCCGGAAGGAGCTCCCAGCGAGGGACGAGCATGCGCGCGTCGGCGGTCGCGGCGCCGGCCTCACGGGCCACTAGCGCGCGTACCGAGCGCGCCCCGAGGGCCCCGGCGAGCCCGACGGTGTCGGGCAGCAGCGGGGCCGAGGTGCGCGTGAGCACGGTGTTCACGCGCAGGCCCAGGCCGGCCGCCACGCTGCGCTTTGCGGCCGCGAGCGCCCGTTTGAAGCTGCCGGGGCGGCTCGTTAGCCAGTCGTGCACGGCCGCTGTGGGCGCGTGCAGCGCGAGCGCTACGTCCGTGAGCCCAGCGGCTCGCAGCCCCGCTGCCGCGCCGGGGGACGCGAGGATCGATCCGTTCGTCTGGATCGCGACGCGTTGAAAGCCCAGCGCTCTCGCCGCTCCCACCAACTGCAGGAGCTCCGGCCTCAACGTGACCTCGCCGCCGGCGAGGACGACGCCCTCCCGATGCGGGAGCGCGCTCAGGGCGGCGGACACCTCGGCGAGCGAGGCGTCTCCATGCTCCCCGCGCAACACAGCCTGATCGCAGAAGCGGCAGGCGTGGTTGCAGCCGAACCCGGTGCGGAGGTCTGTCCAACGCATCGGCTACTTGATCGCGCTCAGCTCGCCGTCGCCATGGATGGGGAGGTAGTTCTTCCACACCCCCTCGCACACGTTGCCGTAGCTGCACCCCTCGCACCGGTGCTGCGGCTGGGTCTTGAGGTCGTACCGCTTCCGGTCCTGCCAGTTGAAGCGGGCGCGCCCGTCCTCGATCTTGGCGATTCCGTCAGGGAAGCCGTCGGCCGTCAGCGTTTTGATGGAGCAGTCGGTGTCGAGGTCCCGGAACTCGCCGATGTACTTCCTGGCGAGTGCCTTGTTGCCGAGCAGCTCCTGCGGGAGCACACAAAGCGGGAAACTACCCAGAGTAAACGTTCGTTTGTAGTGGAGTTCGTTGAGGAGAACGGCCTTGAGTACGTAGGGAACGACGTCGGTGAGCTTGGGCACGATGCTGGTCTCTTCTTCGGCGTAGCCCTCGGAGCGCACAAAGTTGGCGCGGACGTCGTCGAGCCCGAGATCGAAGAAGAAGCGCAGGATGTTCGGCAGGTAGCGGTAGTTCCACGCGTTCACGACCACGTTCACCGACACGTTGTCGCGCATGTGGCCTTCGGCCTTCTTCTTCAGCAGGTACTGGAGGCCGGACTTCTTCTTCTCGAAGTTGCCCGGAACGCGGGTGAGGGCGTCTTCGAGGCGCGGCGTGTGGCCGTGCATCGAGATCGTCACCCGGGTGAGGCCGGCGTCGATGATCCGGTCGACGAAGTCGTGGCGGAAAAACTTGGTGCCGTTGGTGGCCAGCGCCACCCGCGTGTAGCCGAGGTCTCTGGCGAGGCTCACCGCTTGCAGAATCCACGGGTACGTGGTGGGCTCGCCGCCTAAGAAGCCCAGAGAACGGGTGCCCGAGGCGTACCAGCGCCGGATTTCGGCCTCCATCTCGGGCCAGGGCAGGTACCGCCGCATCTCCGTGGCGGGAAGTCCGTCGAGGCAAAAAACGCACTTGTTATTGCAGATCTTGCCGACATTGATCTCGACGTTTCGCCGAGTGTCGCGCCACAGGTCGGCACCGGCAGGACTGGCGCGAGCAGGTTGAGGGCTGACGTCGTTCATTTGGCCTCCAGGGCGCGCAGCTCGCCGTCCCCGTACAGTTCGACATACCGCGCGAAGACCCCATGACACAAGCGATTCCAACTACAGGACTCGCAGACGCCCGTTTGCGTTCGTTTCCGGTCGGGAGCCCACGAATACAGCCCCTCCAGCGAAACCCGTTCAGGGTGGCGCACCCACTCGAACGTGACGCGGGGGTTCCAATGGATGTCGTTGGCGTACATGCGGGCCTCGCCGAGGGCGCAGGTGGGGAGGCCGAAGAACCGAACGATCGAGGTTCCGGCCGCGGCGAGAATCTGGGGAACCAGCGGCCGCACCTCGTCGAGCCGCAGTGTGAGCGCCCCGTAGGCCGCTTCACCTGCCCCCTCCGGGGTTACGTTCGAGATGACGATCAGCTCGGCGCCGCGGGCATTCGCGAGCCGTACTGTCTCGACAATGTGGGCGGCGTTCTCCCGCACGAGCACCGTATTCACGAACATCCGGAAGCCCGGGAACGCCCTTCCGTGCTCCATGGCGCGGGTCAGGCGGTCGAAGCTGCCCTTGCGGCGGGTCTGGGCGTCGTGCACTTCGGCGGAAGGGCCGTGGAGCGAGAACAGGGCTTCGTCAAGGAAAGGGAGGGCTCGGGCGGCGAAAGCCGGGTCGGAGAGGCGTGTGCCGATCGTGCCGATACTCGTGCGCATGCCCAGCTTCTTCGCGAGCTGCAGGATCTCCACGAACTTGGGGTGGATCGTGGGCTCGCCGCCCGTGAAGTGGACGGCCTCCACCCCTCGCTCCGCCTGCTCTCGCAGGACCCGCGCCACCCGCCCGAACGTGACGGGGAATTCGGCGTAGTCCGCCATCCTGGTCTCCTCGGAGCAGAAGGTGCAGCGCTCGGGGCAGTGGTACGTGATGTGGAATTCCAGCCTGCGCATGGGCTGGTGGGAGACGGGATCGATCCACGGCGGAAGGGCGGTCATGCGGTCGCCGCCCGCTCACGTTGGGCGAAGTAGGCCGGGTAGAGCCGGTTGCACAGGGCGGTGAGCGCGGCGTCGGCCGCGGCCGTGCTCTCCATCACGGAAGCGCCGAGGGTGTCGTGGAGAAAGGCGCCGGCCTGGCTCGCGGCCGTCGTGAGCGCGGCGGGGCTCGGCGGACTGTCGAGGTCGCCCAGCGAAAAGCGTTCGCGGAGGTGGTCCAAGTTGGAGGCGAGGACGAGGTTGTTCGCGTAGATCCGCCGGTCGCTATCCACCACGAAGCCGGTGTTGTAGAAGGGGAGGGGGGCACGGACGAACAGGTTGCGGAGGTAGAGCCGGTCGCCGCCGGCCCAAGCGGCCTCAAACTCGGCGGCGATCTCCGAGAAAGACTCGCGCAAGGCGACCAGTTGCTCGGCCCGCCAGGGGATGTAGTAGCCAGGGAGCAGATTGAAGCGCCGCACGCCGAGCTCGCGGAGGTAGCGGAAGTTGTCGGCGGCGCGCACCGCGGTGCTCGGCGCGATGGTCTGGGTGACCACGAAGCGGGGAAGGCGCAGGAGCTCGGGGAGGCGCGCGACCACCGGGGCGTGAGAAGCGGCGCCACGCCGAAGCCCGTCGTGGTCGCGCTGGCGGCCGTCGAGGCTGAGGGTGAGCGTGACGTGGGGGTGAGCGTGCAGCCATGCGATCCAGTCGTCGTCGAGGTGGGTTCCGTTCGTGCTGAGGTAGACGTTCACCTCCGGCGGGGCCGCCTCAATCGCGGCACGCACGACCTCGGGCACCAAGAGCGGCTCCCCGCCGAAGAGCTTCGCGTCGCCGCCGCCGTAGCGTTCGGCGAAGAGCTGCATGGCGCGTACGGCGTCGGCGGGCGAGAGGTCTGGCTCTCCCGACTTTACGGTGGGGCAGTAGGCGCAGCGGAGGTCGCACCGCCGCGTGACCACCAGGATCAGCGCGTTGCGCCACCGCTCGGCGCGGACGCCGCTACCACTGGCCGTGGCTGCCGTGGCTGCCATGCGACCCGTGGCTGCCATGCGACCCGTGGGAGCCGTGCGACCCGTGGGAGCCGTGCGACCCGTGGGAGCCGTGCGACCCGTGTGAGCCGTGCGACCCGTGTGAGCCGTGCGACCCGTGTGAGCCGTGCGACCCGTGGGAGCCATGGCTACCATGACTGCAGTGCTGGGCGAGCAGCACGGCCGTGGAGTCGGGCGCCGAACCGTTCCGATCGAGGAAGGAAGGGTCGAGCTCCATTTCGCCGGCCGACGCCTGCAACAGCAGGAGCGACTGCGCCACCGAGTCGGTCGGCTGGTTCGCGGCCTTGGCCTCTTGGGCCTGGAGCAGGTGGAACGCCTCGCGCTTCAGAGTGGGAAACTCCGCCTCTTCGCCGGCCTTCTCCCAATCGGCGCCGGACTTCTTCCCCGGAAAGGGGGTCTTGGGATCGTCTTTGTTCATGCCATCACCTCGCCCGAAGGCGCGTAGGGAGTGGTGCCGGGGCGAGAGCGCTGGATGGTCCAGCGGCGGAAGATTCGTTCTACCGAGCCATCGGTGTCGTTGGCCAGCAGTTCGTACAGGTACTGCTGCACCCCGTAGAACTCCTGACACTTCCGCGAGAGCGGGCGCTGACCGAAGATGTCTCCGTCGAACATGTAGTTGTGGAGGGGTTGCACGCCGCACGTGGGCTTGTGCACGCAGGAGTGGCAGGCGGGAAGGGCGTCTTGAATCGAGGCCACGGCGAGGGCTCGCACGGTGGGGTGACGCAGCACCTCATCGAACGAGGAGGTTTCGACGTGCCCGAGCTTGAAGAAGTCGTTGCCCATGTGGGCGGCCATCCGGCCTTCGTCGTCGGTGTAGATCGATCCGTCGAAGTTGTAGGCCAGCTGGGCGCTTCCCGACCCGCAAGGAGAGCGGCAGTCGCTGTAGTTGGGGTCGTCCGGCGTCAACATCTTGGTGAGGAAGATGGAGGCGAGGCGCTCCTGCACGAAGACCCCCTGCCGGTTGAGCTGGAGGATGTAGTCGAGCGTCGTGCGGTAGAACTCCAGAAACTCGGGCATGGAGTACCCGATTTGCTTCCACGTGTTCACCGCGAACCCAAACGGGTTCAGCGGCCGGATGTGGAGGCTGCGGATGCCGCGGCCCACGTACTCGTCGACGATTTCTTTCCCGCGGGTGAGCGAGTAGCGGGTCGTGGTCATCAGGGCGTCGACGTGGAACAGGTCGGGGTCGAAGCCTCGGCGCACCCACTCACCGTTGAACCGGTTCATCCAATGGGTGACTGTCTCCCAAGAGCTGGACTTCTCCATCCACCCGCGGTTCTTGTCGTGAAGGTCCTGCGGGCCGTCGAGCGAGGTGCACACCATCACCCCGCGGTCGAGCAGGAAGTTCATCTTCTCGTCGTTCATCAACGTGAGGTTCGACACCAGCGAGAGGAGCAATTCCTTATTCTCGTAGCGGTTTTTCTCGAGCGCGTAGTCGCAGATGAACTGAATCACGGGGAAGTTCGCCGTGGGCTCTCCTCCCTGAAATTCGAAGCCGAGAACCGGCGAAGGTGAGCGGAATACGAAGTCGACGACCTTACGGGCCGTCTCCAAGGACATGTCGGTGTCCACCCTGTCCATGTCGGTGCGGCTGGCGTGACAGTAGCGGCAGGCGTGGTTGCAGCGAAGGGTGGTGACCACTGCGTGCAAGTGGGGGCCATGCTGGAGAAAGGCCTTCTTGCGTCGCAGCTTGCCCGCAAGGGCGTCGATGTCCATGTCCTTCTTCAGAAAGTAGCGCCGCCGCAGCGACTCGTAGAGCTCCTCGCCCGGCTGCACTTGCCCGGCGATGAACCGCCGGAAGTCTTCGGGGCTCAGGAAGAGATGCTCGCCGACGTCGTTGGTGAGCAGCACCTGCGAGCCCACCATCCCATACCGGAAGTAGCCCACGCTGGCGCGGTCGAAGCTGCGAGGATCGACGACCAGCGGCGTGTGCATCATGCCTGCGCCCGGCGCGCGACGATCGTCTCGAACAGCACGTGGTTCGAAAGTTCGTCGGCCAAGCGCTCGCGCACGCTCTCTCGGAGGGGCTCGATGGTGACCAGCCAGTCCGCTTCGGATTCGCCAAGGGTAGCGGCCCCGAGCGCGGCGAAGCGTTCGGCCGCACGAGCCACCGCATCGCCGTCGTACAGCGACTTGTGGAACCGGAGCTTGAGGGCCTCAGCCACTGGTGGGCTTCTCCCAAGGCACCGGAATGTCGAGGTCGTCGCTCGCCATCTCTTCGGCGTCGAGCTCGGCGAGCAGCTTGTCGATCGTGGAGGGGCCCTCGGCGGCAAACAGCGCCCGCGCTAGGATGTACTCCCTCAAGCGGCCGTTGCTCTCGCCGACCTGCTTGCGGAGCGCTTGGTTCAGCAGCTCGTTCGAAAACTGACCGCCCAGAGCCTCCAGATCGTCGGCGCTCGCCGCCCCGCGTGCCCGCAAGGAAACGAGTACCTGCCGGTCGGCTCCTCGGTCGAGAAAGACGTAGCAGCGATCGATGAACAGGTAGGCCGCGCCCATGACTACGTCGAGTTCGTAGATGGACTCGTCGATGGTGAAGCCTACGCGGCGTTCGCCTACCTCGACGTTGAGATCGTTCTGGCTCATGCGGCGGGGGCCCCCGGAACGAGGCGTCGCGAGGCCGCCGCGAGCGCCTCCGGGTGCGCCCACACGCGCTCTGCATGGGGGGCCAGCTCGTGGATGCGGGCAGGGTCGCTCGCTTCGTTCTCGGCAGCCACAGCGGCGAGGCGACGCAGCGCGCGACCGAGTGACTCGTCCATTTCTGCGGTGCCGTCTCCGCCATCCATCACGATGAAGTCGAGGAGTTCAGTGGAGGCGGGCCCTCGCGGCGCGCCGTTCCGAAGGCAGACATCCACCCGCACGTGGCGACCGGCCGCGTGCGCGATCGTCAGGGTAATCGCACCCTGAACCGGCGGATACACCCGCTGCAGGCGCCATCCGAGCCCCAGATCGGCGTCGGGGCCCAAGGGGTGAAAAAGAAAGCCCGGATGGAGGACCGTGGCCGCCAAGCCGGCGGCGGGGGTGGCCACTGCGGCGATGCCGAAGAGGGCGTACTGAACGAACAAGCGGCGGGTATTCATGGGCGCAGTTCCCCGAACACGCAGAATATCGCGAATGCGTCACCAGCGGGCGATTTGTTGGACCCAGCCGTGCGTTACGGAGGTCGAGGCATGACCGACTTCCTGGTGCTTGGTACGGGTGTGGCGGGGCTGTTGTTCGCCCTCCGGGCGGCGAAACAGGGCCGGGTGCGGTTGATTACCAAGACACGCCGGGCGGAGTCCAACACGGCGTACGCTCAGGGGGGTATCGCCGCGGTGTGGTCGCCCGACGACTCGGCGGAGGATCACATCCGCGACACGCTCATCGCGGGCGCGGGGCTCTGTCGGCCCGACGCCGTGGAGCAGACCGTGCGCGAGGCACCCGAGCGCATCCGAGAGCTGATCGAGCTGGGGGTCGCCTTCTCGCGAGCAGGCGGCGAGTACAGCCTGCACCGGGAGGGTGGCCACAGCGCCCGCCGCATCCTTCACGCCGACGACCTCACCGGCGCGGAGATCGTGCGTGCCCTGCTCGTCGCCGTGGAGGCCGACCCGAACATCGAGCTCGTGGAAGACGTCATCGCCGTTGACATCGTCACCGAGAATTCCCTAGCCCGGCGGAGAGGCCGCCCCCCCGTGGAGCCCGATCGGGTGCTTGGGGCCTACCTCCTTGATGTCGCGACGGGCCAGGTGCGGGCGGAACAGGCGCGTGTCGTTGCGCTGTGCACGGGTGGCGCGGGCAAGGTGTACCTGTACACCTCGAACCCCGACATCGCGAGCGGCGATGGCGTAGCCATGGCGTGGCGGGCGGGCGCCCGCATCGCGAACATGGAGTTTGTTCAGTTCCACCCAACCGTGCTGTTTCACCCCCACGCGAAGAGTTTCCTGATCTCGGAGGCCCTTCGCGGAGAGGGGGGCATTCTCCGGCTGAGCACCGGCGAAGCGTTCATGAAGCGCTACGACGAGCGCGCCGAGTTGGCCCCCCGCGACATCGTGGCGCGGGCGATCGACGCGGAGCTCAAACGTCGGGGTGATG
This sequence comes from Deltaproteobacteria bacterium, assembly GCA_947484175.1. Taxonomy (GTDB): domain Bacteria; phylum Myxococcota_A; class UBA796; order UBA796; family SXON01; genus SXON01. The sequence goes on along the minus strand of CANKOI010000002.1, from coordinate 8,674 downwards.
ACTCGGTCTTTTTGGACATGACTCACCTGAGCCGGCCGGAGTTGGACAGGAAGTTCCCCAATATCTACCGCCGTTGCCAGGAGTTGGGCATCGACATGGCGAGCCAGCCCATCCCGGTAGTGCCCGCGGCCCACTATTTCTGCGGCGGCGTGCAGACCGACCTTCAGGGGGAGTCCAGCATTCACAACCTCTTCGCCATCGGAGAGTGCGCATCCACGGGCGTCCACGGTGCCAACCGCCTCGCTTCGAACTCACTCCTGGAAGCCGTCGTCTTCGCTGACCACGCGGTGCGCGTCGCCGCGGAGCGCCTTCGCTCGGAGCCGCCCGGCGAGGTGAACGTTCCCGACTGGGACCATGGGCGGGCCGTGGACAGCGATGAACAGGTCGTCATCACCCAGACGTGGGACGAAGTGCGCCGGTTCATGTGGAACTACGTCGGTATCGTGCGCACGAATCGGCGCTTGCTGCGCGCCCGCGCTCGAGTGGCCCTGGTAAAGGACGAAATCCGGGACTACTACTGGGACTTTCGTCTCACCGCCCCGCTCGTGGAGCTGCGCAATCTCGCAACGGTGGCCGAGCTCGTGGTGGAGAGCGCGCTTCGACGGCACGAAAGCCGCGGGTTGCACTACTCTCTCGACTACCCGGGCCCGGACCTTCGCGGCGTTCACGACACGGTGCTGAGCCGCCGCTGGTAAGGGTCAGTTCGCCCAGGGCATCGCGGACACCCGCCGCGCCTCGAGGATCGCCGTTTGGGCTTCGAGCTCGGCGGCAACGTGATCGCCGCGTGCACTGGCCAAGTCGTCCTGCAGCCGCAGGAGCTCCAAGGTGTCACTGACTCCCGCCGCGAGCCGTGCCTGCCCCGAGGAGAGGGCGGCCTCGGCCAGCTCCACACGGGCGGCCTGCGCCGCGAGTACCTCGGCCGCCGTGGTCGCCTGATCTGCGGCGACCGCCTCGGCGGTAGCCAGCTTCCGGATCAAGGTGTTGTAGGAGAGCTCGGCGATACGGACGTCGAGCGCTCGCGAGCGTTCCCGCAGCGCCGGGCCCACTACGCCGGGCAGCGTCCATGTTCCCGTGAGCGCAACGCTCCAACTCAACGCTTCGAGGCCCGTGGAAGCGGCGAGGCCACCCGCGGGAAGCCAGCCCGCGGCGGCCTCCCAGTGCCCCCACCGTGCTGCATCGGTGCCCGACTTCGCGGCGTCCAGCCACGGGGAGCGCAACGCCTCGGCGGGCAACTCCAGCGTGTCGGGAGGCTCTAGCTCTCCGAGGTCGTCGAGCTGGAGCGCGAACTGAAGCTGCAGTCGGGCCTGTCGCACCCGGGATTCGGAGCGCGCGCGCGCCGCTCGCGCCACGAGGTGGGCGGCCTCGGCGCTCTTGCCCAGCAGGTCGCTGTCGAGCCCCGCAGCAACTCGCGCCGCCACAGCTGAAGAGATCTCGCTGGCGGTGCGCTCGTTGAGCACCGCAGCGCTCAGCGCCCGCTCGGCCTGCACGGCGTTCACGAAGAGCTGCGCGGCGCCGTACTGCGCATCGAGCGCGGTTCCGCGGGCGGCAAACCCCGCTGCCTTCGCGAGGCTGGACCGCTGCGCAGCGTCGAGCCACCGCACGGCGTCGAGCGCGCCCACCGACACCGACAGCGACGAGGTTTCAACACTCGCGCCCCCGGTGTACGACCGCCCGAGCGAGAGCGAGGGGGTGAGGCCAAGCGCCGACCATGAGCGCGCCGAGTCGAGGTGGAGCTTCCTCGCTTCCAGCGAAGCGATCTCGGCCTGAGGGTCCATCTGGGCGGCGCGTTCGACGGCGCCCGAGAGGGTGAGCGCGAATGCGCCGGCAACAAGCAAGATCATGCAGAAAGTCGCTCCTCGGCCGAAGGACCAGAGCCGATGAGCCCCTCGAGGGCCTCGACCGTTTTGGGAACGTCGCCGCTGAACACTTCGGGCTCGCCGCCCGCGTCGTGTTCGGGCCGCACCCGGACGTCGTCTTCGATCCGAATGCCGCCCATCCCGAGCCAGCGTTCGGCCTCGCCGAAGCTCACGGCATCCGCGAAGCGTGTTCGCAGCTCTCGATCGTGGAGGATGGCCGGCACGAGGTACAGGCCGGGTTCGATGGTCACCACCATGTTCGGTTCCAGATCCAGGTCCATGCGGAGGTAGCGCGCGCCGAATTGCTCCGGCCGGGACCGCCCTGCCGCATACGAAGGGCGGTCGCCGAAGTTCTCGAGGTCGTGGACGTCGAGGCCGAGGAGGTGCCCCACCCCGTGCGGAAAGAAGAGGCCCACGGCGCCGGATTCGACGAGGTCCTCGACGGCACCGCGCAGCAGGCCCAACGCTCGTAGGCCCTCGGCAAGGATGCGGGCGGCTTCGAAGTGAATGTCGCGGTACCGCTGCCCCGGCCGGCACATCCGGATGCAGGCCTCGTTGGCGGCGAGCACGAGGCTGTACAGGTCGCGCTGGCGGCTGTCGAAGACCCCGTTCACCGGCCAGGTGCGAGTGATGTCGCTGGCGTAGCCGCCCGCGGATTCGGCCCCGGCGTCGACGAGCAGGAGGTCGCCGGAGCGGAGCAGGTTCGGGTAGTCGGGGTTGTGGAGCACCTCGCCGCGCACGGTCACGATGGGGTGGTAGCTGGGAACGGCGCCGCGGGCGGCGATCATGGCTTCGAACAGCGCGGCAAGGCCCCGCTCGGTGCCCCCCACGCGGGTGGCTCGCATCAGCGTTCGGTGGCCGTCGGCCGCTAAGGAGGCGGCGTGCCGCATCTCCACGAGCTCGTGTTCGTCGCGGGTGCGGCGAAGCGCGATGACGGCGTCAACGAGGGGCCGCGGACCAGGCGTGTCGGGGTAGGCCAGGCGCCGGCCGCTGAGCTGCGCGAGGCGGGCCGTAATGGTGGGGTCGGGGACGGCCAAGCTGAGCAAGCGGCCGGAATGCGCCTCAGCGGCTTCCATCACCTCCCCGAGAGGGCGCGCGTGGGCGATGCCCAGGGCTTCGGCGCGCGCGTGGATCGACGGCACCTCGCCGTGCCACAGTTCGTCGCCGGGCTCGGGCGGCGTGAGGAACAGCGTGCAGGTACCGTCAACCAAGAGCGCGAAGGCGCCGGGCTCCGTGCAGCCCGTGAAGTAGAGAAAACTGCTGTCGGATCGAAACGGGAGGCTGTTGATCGGGAGGTTGCGGGCGCGGGTGCCATTGTTGCCCAGAAGGATCGGGGCGCCCGCTCGTTCGCAGAGCGCTCGGCGCCTCTCCGATCTCACTGTCGTTATCGACTCCACGTGAACTCCCCCACTCCGTGCCGCCCCTGAATGTCCATGGCGCTCGGGGCCTCCCCTCCGCACGCGTCGCTGCTCCACCGGAGGCGGAACACGCGGTCCCAATCCGTGATGTGGGGGTAGAGCGTGCGGTCCAGTTCTGAGGGCTTTTTGAGCACCGTCACGGAAGGTGCGCCGGCGCATGCTCGCTGCCCCGCGCGGAGCGTGACCGTCCAAGGCGCCGACCCGTCGCCCGCCACCTGAAGGGCCTCCTTCCAGTGGCTCGCCGCGGAGAGCACGACCTCGATGCCCTCCGGCGGCGGCAGAGCCTCGCCGAGGTTCGCAGTGAGGTGAGCGACTCGTTCGGCCTGGAATGCGGCCACCTCTGGCGTGACGAGCGTGGCCCGGGCGAGCAGCGCTGTGTACCAGCCGTCGTAGAGCCTCACCTCGGAGGTGGAGGAACGGACTGCAGCCTCGTAGGCTCGGCGCTCCGCGCTCTCGTTGGCGAGCGCCATGGGGGCGAGAAGCAGAGCGGGCATCATCACGCTTCCAGCTCCGCGCGCCGCACCAGCGTGTGCAGCTTGAACCCTCGCTCCGCGAGGGCCTCGGCTGCGCCTTCCTCCCTGTCGACCAGCGTGAAGCACTGCACCACGCGCAGCCCCTCCGACTCGGCGCGGTCGATCGCTTTGATCAGCGAGCCGCCGGTCGTCGTGGTGTCTTCCACCATCGCTACCAGGCTGCCGTCGGGGAGGTTCGCGCGGCCCTCCACCCAGCGCTGGAGGCCGTGACCCTTCGGTTCCTTCCGCACGATGAAGCCATGAACGGGGCGGCCTCGCACCACACTCATCGCCGTTACCGCGCTGGTGATCGGATCGGCTCCCATCGTGAGTCCGCCGACGCCCACCACTTCGGGCAAGAGCGCTTCGTGGATGAGCGTGCCGATCAGGTAGCTGCCCTCGGCGTTCAGCGTGGTCTGCCGCGCGTCGACGTAGAAGTCGGACTCCCGACCTGAAGCGAGGGTCACCTTCATGCGACGGTAGGACTTTTCTCGGAGCAGTTCGACGAGTCGGGCGCGCATCGGGCCCCGTTATCGCGGCGACGGCTCAGCCGAGCAGCCAGTCTCCCAGCTCGGTGATCACCTGCTCCTTCCCCAACTCGTTCACCAGCTCGTGGAGCATTCCCGGGTAGGCCTGCACCTCCGCGCCGATTCGTGCGGCGACCGCACGGGCCGCCACCGCATCGGTGATGGGGTCGGAGTCGGAGAGGAAGAAGCGCACCGGGCAGCTCGGCGCCGTCATGGCGGCCACGCGGTGCTGCGCCGCTGTCATCTCGGTGAACCAGCGCGCGGTGACCCTCGGGTACACGTTGGGGTCGGCAAGGTAGGCGGTGCCGACGGCCAGGTCGCGGGAGAGGTGGGCGGGATCGAGGTCGTTGGCCAGCGCCAGCGTCGGCCAGATCCGAGAGAGGCTGCGCCCGACCGCCGATTTCCAAGCCGGTACTTTCATGCGCACGCCGCAGAGCGGGTTGGAGAGGGCCAACCGCGCCGGCGCGAGTCCTTCGCGAACGGCATCCAGCGCCACGAGGCCGCCCATGCTGTGGGCGAGCAGGCTCCAGCCTGGACGGAGCGTGCGGGCCACCGCATTGAGGTCGGCCACGTACTCGGCCCAAGCCATGACGTGACTACGAACCCCGGCCGAATTGCCGTGCCCCCGCAGCTCGATGATGGTGGTCCGGACGCCTCGTGATGCGAATGCGGCGGCGACATGCGTGTACCGACCCGCGTGCTCGGCCAACCCCCCGAGCACGAGCACATCACGGTCGCCTTCGCCGTGGACGACCGCGTGAATGCGTGTCCCATCGGCGGAGCTGACGAAGGTGGAGTTCATGGAATCAGTTCGCGAAAAGGTCGCCCTGCTTCGCCAGGAGCGCTGCGGCCTTCCTCTTCTCGGCTTCCATCTCCGGCGCCACCTCGGGGAGGCGGTCGGACGGGGCCTGCAGAACCCAGTTGAGCTCCCGCTCGAAGGTCTCCTTGTCCTGCTTCTTCACCGCCCACTCGCCCGCGAGGAGCACGTGGTGGCCGAGGAAGTCGGGGTAGGCGGCGATGGCCTTGTCGAAGTACTCCCGGCTGCGGGCAAGGTCTTGGCCAGCGAAGCTGGGGATCACGGAGTAGTACGCGCCCCAGTACCGGTCCGGACCCGAGTAGTAGAACGTGGGCTCGAGCTCGCCGGCCCGAGTGATGTACGCCTTCACGGTGGGAAGGTGCTTGAGCGTGGTACCGATGCCCGAAGCCTTGGCCCACTTGCCGAGCGACGAGCTGGTCCAGTAGAGGCAAGGAACGTCGGGGGCTTGGAAAGCGCGCGCGGCGGTGGCCTCGGTCTCGTCGCCCTTCGCGAGAAGCGCAGTGAACTCGGTGTTGATCGCGAGGCACTTCTTGCCCCACTCGATGGCGGTGCTCCACGCCGCGATCTGGGCATCCTTCTCGGTTTCGTGGCCGTCGCCGAGGAAGTACCAGCCGCGAAGGAGGTGCATCGCCACGTCACGATCGTTCGGATTGGTGGCGTAGAGCGATTCGTACTTCTGCAGCGCCACCTGGAGCTGTGCCTTGTCGCCCCGGTTGGCCCAGGCCGCTTCGGCCTCCGCCTTCAGGGTGCTCACCGTCTCAGAGGCCACTGCCTCGGTCGGAAGTTGAGCGATCGCGTAGGTGCCGGCGGGCTTGGCGCAACCGGCAAGAGTGAGGACGATGAGGCTGAACATGAGGCTCCGGGATTTGGCGCGGTTCCTACGCAGATTCTCCGCGTTTGTCAACCACGCCGGCGAGCGCTGGTTGCTGGCAGCGGAGAGGGATACGGATGAGCAGCGCACGAGAGGGCGGCATGCCAGCTGGGCAGTCGATCATGGGAATCAATCCGGCCGACCTGCCCTCCCCGCCCGCTGCGGTGGCGCGAGTCGTGAGGTTGGCGTCCGATCCGGATGTGACATCCGACAAGCTCGGGGTGGTGATCGGCTCTGATCCAGCTTTTACGGCGGAACTTCTGCGAATGGTGAACTCGCCGTTCTATGGGCTTAAGCAGCCGGTGACTGCGGCCTCGCGGGCGGTGACCGTCCTTGGCATCCGTGCGCTCCGAAACCTCGCCATTTGTTTTGCTGTGCGCGACTCGCTCAGAAACTCCGCGTTCCGCGCGCACGATCTGGAGCTGTTCTGGGAAGACTGCCTCCGTCGCGCCGTGGCGTCTCGAATCCTCGCTCGTACCACCGAAACGATGCTGCCCGAAGAGGCCTTCACCGTCGGCCTTCTCCAAGACTTCGGCATGCTGGCCATCCTGCGAGCCAATCGGAAGGACTTCGCTCAGTGGCCTCTGTGGCGCTCCATGAGCCCGGAAGACCGCCATGTCGACGAGATGCAGCGCTTCGGGATGGCGCACGACGGCTTCGCAGAGCTGTTGGGTTCCCGGTGGGGACTGCCGCAGTCGATCGTCGGAGCACTCTCGTGGCATCACCAGCCGGACGATCCGGGCTGCCCCCGTGAGGTACGCGCGTCCGCCCGGGTGGCGTGGCACGCCGACCAGATCTGCGCGCTGTTAGCAGCACCAACGGCGGACGGTCTGGCTGCCGTGCGAGCAGGTTTGGCGGCGGACTACAGCCTGCGCGACGCCGACGCCGATCGCATGATGGAAGGCCTGCCCATTGAGGTGGAACAGGCGGCCAGCGCGCTCGGCATGCGTGTGGGCCGGCAGCCCAATTTCGCGACCGTGGTTGCCCAGGCCAGCAAGGCGCTGGTCGAGATGAACTCCAGCTACGAAGAGCTCACCGTCAAACTCGAACGAACGATCGCCGAAAAGAACGCGCTCATGTTGAGGTTGGAGGAGGCAAATGCGGCGCTCGCCCGGCTCGCCTACTTCGACCCGCTCACCGGCCTTTCCAACCGCCGCCACTTCGATGGGAACATTCGCGACTTGCTGGTGAAGGCGGCGGCGGCGTCGACGTGCGTTTCTCTCGTGACGATTGACCTCGACAAGTTCAAGAACGTGAACGACACCTTCGGGCACGGCGTGGGGGATATCGTGCTGCGCAACTCGGCGGCTGCGATCTCCCAGTGCTGCCACGACGGCGACCTCAAGGCACGTCTGGGCGGTGAAGAGCTCGCGGTGGTGCTTTCGGGCTGCGATTCACAGCAGGCGTTCGCGGCGGCCGAGCGGTTCCGGCAGGCCATCGAGGCTTGCACCGTGACCACTCAGCAAGGCGCAGTGAAGGTGACGGCGTCGTTCGGTGTGAGCACCTTTCAAGGCTCGGGCACCCGCGTGGATGTCGAGCGCCTCGTACAGGTGCTTTGCGACGTGGGCGACAGGGCGCTCTACCAGAGCAAGGAACTGGGCCGGAATTGCACCACCATCGGTGGCGTGATTCGCTGATACGCGGGGGGGCGCTGGCCAGCGCAGCCGGGCTCAGTCCTGCAGGTGCTTGGTGAGGCTGGCCCTCTGAGCCGTGTCGAGAGAGACGAACCGGAGGTGAACGTGCCCCTCCGGCTCGGTCAGTTCTACGAGAGCCTCGCTTCGCAGCACCCGCGCACCGGCCAGTCGCACCTCGACACCGGGGTGGGTCGCTCCGGCTACGAGGTCGTCGTCGTCGTGTGTGCGGAGGACCACGCCCTGCGTCGAAAGCCGGACCCCAGATCTCAGGCGCACGGAGACGCTGTCATCGTGCAGGAGCACGATGACGTCCTTGAGAGGCCGAGGGCGGTCGAGGGAGCGTAAGCTCAGGAGCGAGCGTTCCGTTTCGGTCACCCAGGAGATGAGGCGGCTGCGGTCGGCCGCGGAAAGGTCGACGAACTCAAGGCCAACCACGATCTCTTCGCCGTGGGTTCCAGCTCGCGTCAGGATCCGCTTCACCTGGACGGCGGCGATCAGTCCGGGCGGCGGCCCCACGGGCAGGTGCACAAATTCAACTGCTCCGGAAAGCAGTTTTTCGTCGCCGGGTTCGCCGCGCACCGCGCATCCGCTGCCGCTTACGTCGAGTACGGTGCGGGTGAGCAGCGTGCCCCCGGCTTGGATGCGCAGCGTGAAGCCTGGGGGGGGCGCCACGCGGTAGTAGCGTCGCCGTTGCACCCGCTGGATGGAGCGAGGTCGTTCGAGAAGAATTCCGTCGCGCGACGTGGCGAGGACGCTGCACGTACCGACATACGGCAAGCCTGCGTAAAGGAGTTCCAGCCGCAGTTGCGGGAGCAGTCGCTCGATCACCAGATTGCCCTGACGCGGGAAGACCGGCGCCAACCAGAGTCGGTCGTTCTCTACGCTGAGCACGCTCGTCTGGAACGCCCCTCCCCCGCCTTCGAGGTACACCCGAACGGGAGTTCCCACCACGGTGGCTTGAGCGACTAGGTCGTCTGCTGCGTTGGGGGGCGAGAGCTGCACAGTACAAATATCGGACACCGACAATCCGGCATTAGGT
>CANKOI010000001.1 GCA_947484175.1 Deltaproteobacteria bacterium | reverse complement strand
GCCGCCGATCCGGCTCACGACGGCGTGGACGGGACGGTTGGGCCGTACGGCTGCGTGAGCTACAATGCAGCTACTACGCGGGCCTTCGGCGGGCCGACCGCCCTGCACGGGACCCATCCCCGGTTTATCAAGCCTGAACCCCAAGGCGGAGCAAACGGGTCATGGTAGGCGAAACCATAGGTTGAATGCGGGGCGCCCATCGACGGTTTCGCGAGCAAGCTGGCAGCCAGACCGGCGGTTCACGAAACGGTGGCTCGCGTTGACGCGACCTACGGGTCGGACGGCTCTGGAGCGGCACGGCGAACCCGCACGCGCCCATCGCGCTCAACGACCGTAAACGCATCGACGAGCTCGGCCGAAGCCGAGGCAAACATCCGGGAGACCAGCTCGGCGCGTTCGATCACCGGCATGCCCGCCAGGCGAAGCAACACGACGCCCCGGTGCGCGCGACCCTCTCGCACCACCATCTCCCCGAAATCCTTGTCGTCGGTCAAGAGGACGCGGCCGTCGCTCACTGCGCGGGCAAGCACGTTCGGGTCGGCGATGGAGGGCGCGACCTCGGCAATCCAGACCACGTCCCAGCCGTCATCCCGGAGTCGGCTGACGACGGCGCTGACGATGTTCTCGTCCGCGAGGATCACGACGCTACTTGAACCGAGGCCAACCGCTCCATGCGGACGCTGCCGGCGGCGAAGGCCAGCACGGCGCGTACATCCTCGATCGTGAGCCGGGGGTGCGAGGCGACCAGATCGTCAATCGACAGGCCGCCCGCCAGTTCCTCAAGGATGTGCTCAACGGTCAGCCGCGTGCCGCGGACGACGGGCTTTCCCATCATCACGGTGGGGCTCGCGGTGATTCGTGTGAGGTCGGCCATGGGGAACTCCAGCGGTAGTCTATACGCCGGTCGCCATCGCGGCGAGTCCAACGCGCCGGGTTCGGGGCCTCCCCACCCTCCCACACGCCCACCAGCCACAGTTTCGCGGGCAAGCACCCGATGGCGGAGCAAACGGGTCATGGTAAACGACGAAAAACGAGCCTTCGTCCATTGTCAGGACGCCCACCGGCCCGTCGCCGACCCTGACGGTGCTTGCTCACGAAACGGTGGCTGACCGCGACCGCCGCTTCGCCTTGCTGCGAATATTGCGACTACGCCCAACGGCGACTATACTGGGCCGAGGAGTTCACGATGCTCGACGTCACCACCCCCGACACGTCCCGAGCGGCGGGCGAGGCGCTCCGCTCGATCTCGAACCATGTGCCCGCGGGCCTCGTCCTGAAAGTTCGCGATGGCGACGAGGAGTCAGAGGTGCAGATCCCGGCGGAGGTTGTCCCGTTCCTCGTCGAGATTCTCGGCCAGTTGGCCAATGGGAACGGTGTTCGCGTTGTTCCCGTCCACGCCGAGTTGACGACCCAGCAGGCGGCCGACCTGTTGAACACGTCCCGTCCCTACCTCATCAAGGTGCTGGAGGCGGGTGGAGTCCCGTTCAGCTTGGTGGGCACCCATCGGCGGATCAAGCTCGGCGACCTCCTTGCCTACAAGCGCGCGCGCGACGCCGATCGTCGGGCGATCCTCGACGAACTGAGCGTCGAGGGTCAGGAGCAGGGCCTCGGGTGAGCAGAGTCGCCGTCTACGACGCCTGCATCCTCTTTCCCGCCACGCTGCGAGACCTGATGCTGCGCTTGGCGGCGGCGGACCTTGTTCAGCCACGGTGGTCAGCTCGGATTCTCGACGAGTGCTTCCGCAACATCCTGCTCAAACGGCCGGAGTTGTCGGGCGAAGCTCTCGCGCAGACGCGGATGAAGATGTGCGCCGCGTTCCCAGATGCGATGGTCGCCGATGATGCCGCGGTGGGTCCGGTGGTTGGCCTGCCCGATCCGGACGATGTCCATGTGGTCGAGGCGGCTATCCGGGCGGACGCGGGGTCTATTGTCACCTTCAACCTTCGTGACTTCCCGGACCGAGTTCTCGAGTCACTGAGGATCGGTGCCATCCATCCCGATGACCTCGTTCTCACCTTGCTCGACGAGGCACCCGGTCGCGTGTGCGCGGTGGTTGAGGGCCAGGCGCTCGCGTTGAAGAAGCCACCGACGACGCTGACCGACCTCGTCTCCCGCATCCGGAATCAGGGCCTCCCGCGATCGGCCGCGCGACTTACAGACTTACTTGGTTCAAGTAGCTGATCTTCGCCCCCTCGGCCTCCCCACCCGCTCGCACTTCCACCAGCCACAGTTTCGCGGGCAAGCACCCGTTGGCGGGCCGAACGGATCATGGTGAGCACTACCCTGCGGCGAACCGGACCCGGGACCATGGCCACCGACCGTGGCGCCTCGGCCGAACGGGTCATGGCCACGCTATTTTTTCCACGCGCGGTACTCGCTGAGCCGTAGGCCGAAGCGGGCGATGTTGCCCTCGTGCAGCCGATGGATCTCGTTGACGGCCATCGCCACCACCGTGTCGAGGTCCGCCGCCGGCACCAGCTCCCGACTGCGAGCGCGGACCGCGCCGATCTCGATCGCCTCGCCGCCGCGGACGGTCTCTCGCACGATCTCGCCAAGCTCGTTGCGGTAGCGAAGTCGCAGCGGGTCGGGCACAGGTAGCGCCTCCCGGAGCTGCGTGTACCGCTGGCAGGAGCGTTCGTAGGCCCAGACGAACAGATCGCGGAGAAGGTCGACGCGATTGAGCTCGTACACGCCGAGGATCCCGTCGACGTAGTCCTGCTCCGGGACATCCACGAAGCTCAGCGGCGCCAGGTTGCGCTTGATCAGCGGGATGTTCGCGGCAAGCCGCGACACTCGCTTGTTCACGTCCTCGAACGGTTGAAGGTAGGGAATGTGTACCATGACGAAGAACGCCTGCTCGAACGGGTCTTCGATGATGTCGGCCTTGCCGAGCAGCGTGTCGAAGGCCTCCTCGATGACCTGGGGGATCCCCGTGGGTTGGTAGGTGGTGCCCGAAATGCTGACGAGGATCGACCGGAGCCGCCCGGCCGCGTCTGGGTCCGAGAGCAGGTCGTCGGCGAGGAGCGCATGCAGGTTCTGAACCGTGTAACGATTGAACCCGATCGTCTCGGCATCCTCCACGAGCATCTCGATCGCGCCCCTGTGGTTGAGGATCATCTGGGCTTCGCGCTGGCCCTTGCCCTCCGCGACCTGACCGAACGCGATCAGGTTCTGGGTGTCCAGCCGGGTATACGTGTTTCCTTCGAGGCGGCTCGAGGCCCACGACAGGTCGATGATGAGCCGATCGAGGACCTGCCGCGCATAGGTTCCAGCGGGACGATCGCCGTCGGGAGGCCGGCCGAGCTCGTGCAGGTGGCGTCGCACCGCGAGCGGCAGGTAGGCATCTACGTTGGGGCGATAGGCCTCGAGCAGGGATCGCCGGTAGCCCACGGGCTTGCGCTGCATCAAGGGGCGCCGGACGAGCCGCTGCACCTTCCGCCCCGCATCCGTCATCCAGGCCGCAGCATCGAGCGAGGGTTCAACGAGAGGGGCTTCGACGGCGGGCGCAACGGCCGTCAGGTATCGCCGCGCAGCGGCCTGCCCCTCGGCGCGGATCCTGCCGTCCGCCGCCAGCCGGGCAAGGTGGCGCTGCAACGTCCGCCTGGCGAGCGCGGGACACGCGGCGGCGAGGTCTTCGATCCCCACCCCCTCGGGATGCCGCTCGACCTCAGCGACAAGCTGGTCGTACACGGCCGCGGGAACGGATCGCGCCATCTGGAGGCCTCCGATGTGGCGCGATCCACCTATCGCGCCAGTTGAAGTGGCGCGAGCTCTTGATCGCGCCACTATCCGGGCGAGCGTGCCCTCGGCCTCCTCACCCCCTTCGCCGCCACCCCCACCCGGTAGCGGGCCGATGATCCCTTTGGCGGGCCGGCGCATTCCGACGGCGACGTGCATCCCAAGACACACTGCTCGCCTGTGACGCCCGAGCCCGAGCTCTCGAGGTCGACGTACTGGTCGACGCCGTCCGCGTGGCTGATCTCGCCCACCCACACTCCAGTCACGTCGCCATCTCGGAGGTGCATCCTCCCTCGATCAGGTACCCCTCTTCGTCCTGAGTGAACATGGGGCAGTCTGCGTCCTCGGCGTCCATGAACGCAAGCAGCGCGAAGTCGAGAAGGTCGTGCTCGTGCAGCTCGCTGGCCACGGCAGCGTTCACCGCGTCCTCCGCCGTGGAACCGACCCAACCGTTCGAGAGCGCGTCACAGGGCTGCGCCTCGTAGCGCGGGGGCGCGTCGCCGGAGTCGACCCCCGAGGTGTCGCCGCCCGGAACCGGGTTCGACGGGGAGCAGCCTAGGGCAAGGAGCAGTGACGCTAGGTTGGTCATGTCCGGCACGCCGTGTACAGGCTCCGCGTGGCAGCCGCACTCGTCCGGAACGCGCCCCCCGCAGTTCTTGTCGTCGAGCGGATGAGCGACTACATGGCCATGGAGCGTGGCCGAAATATCGGCCATCCTTCGGAGCACATCCTGCGCACCTTCCACTTGCCGCTCCCGGACGACCTTCACGAGGCGTTGCGCCGAGAGGCAACAGCGGACCATCGCCCCGCTACGGAACTGGCCCGTGACGCTCTGGCCGCCTCGACCCCGTGAAGCGCGGCGACCTCTATCTCGCAGCCCTGCATCCGCGGTCTGATCGGAGCGCTACCCCCGCACCGGCGCCCACATCACCGAGACACCGCCCCCGAACGAGGCGCTCGTCGTCACTAAGCCGTAGGCACGGAACAGCAGGCCGGGGCCCGCGAGGCCCAGCGACAGCGTGGGGCCGCCGGCGAACTGGGCCTCGGCGTTGAGCCGGGTGTCACCGCTGTCCACATGCGTTCCGTGCGCGGAGAAGGCCCGGAGGCTGCCAAGCGCGCCCGCTGCGAGGTTCACCGCGCCCGGCATCACGATCCCCTCCAACGAGAACTGGCCGCCTAAGGTGAGGTCGGGCGTGAGGGCGCGATCGGCGTTCGCAGTCGCCTCGGCCAGAACCGGGCCGAGGCTGAACGACGCCGCGAGGCGCAGGCGGTCGCGCTCCACCGCGCCGCCTACGAGCAGCGCCGGAAAGAGTGTTCCCGGATCGCCGGTGGCGCCGCTCCACCCTGTCGCGGTGGTACACGTCGTGGTCTCCCTAGTGCCGAAGTCGTCGTCGGTGGGGTCGAGCTCCGTGCTCCTCTGGGTTTCGCAGATTGTCTCAGGCGTGAAGGGTAGCTCGCCGTAGGAGACCCACGCGGCATCGACGCCGACGTAGAACCCGAGGGTGGCCGGCATCTCCATCGCGGCGAGATAACCGCGAGGCCGGGGAGGAGGCGTGGAGACGGCGCAAGCGGGACCGAACGCGACGAAACGAGCGCGCGGCAGCCACCCCCGGCGGGGCGCCGACACGCTCCCCGAGCTCTCGACGGCACACGCCCGCGCCATCCTCTTGCGCGCCGCCGGCTTCGACCGGAGCTGGCCCGCGGGGACCGACGGCGTGGTGGCGCTGCTCGACGCGCTGGAGTGGATCCAGCTCGACCCCATTGACCGCGTAGGGCAGAACGCCGACCTCGTGGCGAGCGCGCGCTGCGCGGGACTCGTGCGCGGTCAGGTGCACCGGGCGCTGGCCGGGCGCAGCTTCGAGCACTTCGCGAAGGAGCGCTGCATCCTCCACCCCCGCCACTTCGCGCACTACCGCGGGCAGGCGGTGGAAACGCCGTGGTGGCGGCACTCCGAACGAATGGCCCGGCTGCCGGCTTCGCTCCTCGCGGAGGTGCTCGGCGAGGTGCGGGAGCGTGGCCCCCTCCCGGTGGATCGCCTCTCCCCGCGTGGCAAGGTGAGCCCGATGGACTGGGCCGGCTGGAAGAGCACGAGCCGTGCTGAGGTGCTCGCGTTGGAGGTGCTGTGGACCCGATGCGAGGTGGTGGTGTCGGGCCGGGACGCCCGCGGGCGCCGAGTGGTGGACCTCCCGGAGCGGGCCCTGCCCCCCGAAGCGCTCACGGCCGTGCCCGTAGGCTCCTTCGCCGAAACGATGCTGCTTGCGCGGGTGCGCTCCTGCGGGCTGCTGTCTCGCAACAGCGGCCCCACCTGGTCGATGCTCGCCGACGCCCGCACCGACGGCACGGTGGAGCGCCTCCTCGCGGCCGGTACACTCGCCGCCGTGCGCGTCGGCCGACGCCCGTACCTCACCCTCCCCGAAAGCCTCGTTCTCCCCGTCCACGACGTCCTCCATGCCGCCTCCACCACCTCCGCGGTGCTCGGCCCGCTCGACCCACTCCTGTGGAACCGCGACCTCGTGCGCGACGCCTTCGGGTTCGACTACCTCTGGGAGGTCTACAAGCCCGCGGCCCAGCGGAGCTGGGGCTACTACGTGTGCCCGCTGCTGGTGGGTGGCGAGCTGGCGGGGCGTTTCGAGGCGCGGCGCGACGGGGGGATTCTGCGCGTGGAGCGTACTTGGGGCAACCTAACCGGCGCCGAGCCCGCGCTCTCCCGGCTCGCGGC
Source organism: Deltaproteobacteria bacterium (assembly GCA_947484175.1). Lineage (GTDB taxonomy): Bacteria > Myxococcota_A > UBA796 > UBA796 > SXON01 > SXON01. The sequence goes on along the minus strand of CANKOI010000001.1, from coordinate 150,925 downwards.
GTTCAACGGGTGCGAGGGCTTCGACCTTGCGGGGGCGCAGCGCTCGGCGTGAGCGAGGGGCGAGGCGACAGCACCCTCACCCCGCCAGCAGCCTCGCCACGATGGCCGGCAGCTCCTCCTCCTGCTCCGCTTCCTCGCGGCGGAATCGAGGGCGGCCGCGGTGACCCCGACCGAAAATGAGGTCCCGACGAACACGATCAGGTCGGCGCGCTGGATGCCCTCGAGCACGCGGTCGAACTGATAATCCTCGTGGCTCCCGTAGTACTCGTCGAACCACAGCACATGCGCGCGGACGGGAAAGCCGCACGCGGGGCAGCGAGGAAGGGTGTCGAGGCCCGGCGCGGCGTCGAAGGGGCCGAAGTCGACCTCCTTGCGGGCGATCAGCCCACGGGGCTCCGCATGTTCGCATCCGGGGCGGGCACAACGGACAAAGTCGGCCTTCCCGTGCACCTCGACCAACTGCGTGCTGCCCGCCGCGCGGTGGAGCGTGTCGATGTTCTGGGTGACGAGCAGAAACTCCCGGCTGCGAGCGAGCTGCCAGCGTTCCAGCTCCGCGAGAGCCCGGTGTCCTGCGTTCGGCCGGGCACCCTCCAGCTTCCCGAAGCGCGAGCGGTACCACTTCCACGACTCCACCGGACTACGCCGGAAAAACGCGAAGGTTCCCATCTCGGTCACATCGTGGGCCCACACCGCGTCGGGATCGCTGCCGCGAAAGGTCGGGATGCCGCTCGCCAGACTGATGCCGGCCCCGGTGAGGACGAGCAGGCGCTGCGAGGCGAGGAGGTCGTCGAGGAGGGCGTCGGGGGTCATGGGCCCGCACAGTCCCAGGGGAGCGTCCACGCGGCCTCCGTGAGGGGGGCCGCCTCGTCGGTGGGACAGACGACGAGGCCCATCGCCACTCGCTCGCGCGGGTGCGCCGCCGTGAACGCGGCAAGGCCACGAGCGGCATCGCGGCCCGGATGCGAGTGGAATTTCACCTCGATCGGGTACAGCGTTCCGTTCCATTCGACGACCAAGTCAACCTCAGCGCCGGAGTGCACCCGCCAGTGCCACAACGCGGGGCGAGGCGAGATCAACTCCGCCTGCGCACGGATGTCGGCTACCACCGCCGTCTCGAAGAGTGCGCCCCGGCGCGGCCAGCCGTCCAGGCTCTCGGGCGACGCCATCTGTTGCGCAGCGCAGGCCATCCCGGTATCGCTCAGGTAGCCCCGGGCGCGGCCGCTCGTGCGCTTCACGACGTTTCGGGAAAAGGCGGGCACCTCAAACCACTGGAAAGAGCCTGCCAGCAGCGCGAGCCACCGCCTCGCGGTCGGTGGGGAGATTCCGAGCTCGCGCCCCATCTGCGACGCGTTCACCTCCTGCGCCGAGAGCGCCGCAGCCAGCCCCATGAACCTCCCAAAGAGCTGCGCGTCGGACACCTCACCGAGCAGGCGCACGTCACGCTCCACGTAGGTACGGCGGTACCCGGCAAAGAAGTCGGGGAGGAGGTCAAGCGGGAGGGTGTTGGCTTCGGGCAGCGAGCCTCGGAAAATGCGCTCGTTCGGCCCTCGTGGGTCGGCCACGCGCCGGAACGACCGCAAGGTGTCGGGCGTGGGCTGCTGCAGCCAAGCCGAGAGCCATCCCGGGCCAGCGCCCTCTCCCGCTCGCTCCTTGAGCGTGAATCCGGCCAGATCGAGGAACACCGCCCGGCCGGCGAGCGAGTCGCCCAGCGCTCGCAGCACGTTCCACTGCTGTGAGCCGGTGAGCACGAAGCGCCCGGGACGCCGATCCCGGTCGACGGACCGCTTGATCGCCGCCAGCAGCTCGGGGGCGTACTGCGCCTCGTCCACACACAGCGGACCGGGGCGGTTCGCGAGGAGGAGATCCGGGTCGCCGCGGGCGCCGGCTACGTCGATCGCTGGGTCGAGCGTGACCATCGCCCACGGCGGGCCCAACCGCGAACGCAACAGCGTGGTCTTGCCCACCTGCCTCGCGCCGCACACGACCACGACCGGGAAGTGTTCAATCAGGCGGAGTAGGCGGGCCGCAGCCTGTCGGGGGAGCACGGCCGCAGTTTACCACGATATCTGAACACGCCTCGTTCAATTATCGCGCCACGCCATCCCGCCCCCGCTCACCCCGCGAACTTGATCACCGCTTTGGGGTGCCGAGAGATCATTCCCTCGAAGGCTGTCTTCTCCCACTCTTTGATGTCGACGATCGTGTCCTGCCCGCGCTCGAGGATCGTGTTCCAGATGGCGTCTTGGATGCCGTTCGAACGATCTTCCAGCAGCCGGCGGGTGATCTCCCACGTGCCAAAGATCTGGCGGCCGACGATGCCGTGAAGCTGCAAGCCGTCCATCACCACACGGTGCACATCTTCCACCACGGCGTCGCCGTTCTTCACGCCGAAGAGCACGACGTGACCGCCGCGCCGGACCACGCGGATGGCGTTGTTCATCGAGCTGTTGAAGCCGGCCATCTCCAAGGCCACGTCTACACCCACGCCGTCGGTAGCCTCGCGGATCGCGGCGCGCAGCTCGGGGTCGGAGGCGTGCGGCTTCGCGGGGTTCGGTGCGCCCGGCGTGAGCACGAGGTCGCACCCCAGATCGCGCGCCATCTGGGCGTGTTTGGGGTCGACCTCCACGCCGATGATCTTGGTGGCGCCGAGGCCGCGGGCGATGAGCACCGCAAAGAGTCCGATGGTGCCGCAGCCGAGGATCGCCACGGTCTTGCCGCGCAGATCGGTGGCCTGGCAGGCGTGCACGGCATTGCCGAAGGGCTCTTGGACGGCCGCGACCTCCGGGCGGATTCTGGAGAGGTCGGTAGGCCAGAGCGCCTTGGCGGGGAGCTTCAGGTACTCGGCAAAACAGCCGTCGAGCGAGATGCCGATGATCTTGTCGCGCGCACACACGTGGCTGTCGCCGACACGGCACTGGTGACAGGTGCCGCAGATGATGTGCGACTCGGTGCTCACCATGTCTCCCGGCTTGTAGCCGTACTTGCCGGCCACCTTGACGCCCACGGCCACGATCTCGCCCAGCAGTTCGTGCCCCACGATGCGGGTAGTGCGCTGCTCCTCGGCCAACGAGCCTTCGATCATGTCGCCGAAGGCCTTGCGCCACCAGATGCCCCGGTCGCTGCCGCAGAAGCCCGCGTACTTCACGCGGATGAGCACGCTCGCGTGGTCGCGCGCCGGGTCGAAATCCGGCACCGGCACCAGCTCTTTCACCAACCCCGTGGAACGCGACCAGCCATCACGCTGAGAGTCAAAGGTGAGCGCCGTCATCGTGCTGGACATCGGGTGCCTCGAGGTGCCGCGAAGCTATCGCGCTCCTCACCCGGCGACCGTGGCCCCGACCACAAGGATCGCAGCGGGCGCTACTCGAACACCGCCCCTTCGTCGATCCACTGCCCGATCCGTTCCACCGTGGCGTCGTCCACGTAGTCGAACCGCTGGGGCATACGGTCCTCGTCGGCGGTGGTGCTGGCCATCTGCTGGTACACGAGCGAGTCGGCGGCGCTCCCCGGCGTGACCAGCGCGCCGCTGTACACGGATTCCGTGGTGATGAACTCATGAACAGCGTCCGGGCTGAACCCTCCCCACGCCTGGTGGCACATGCCGCACTTCCGCTGCTCCCAGGTGATGCGGAAGAGGCCCGACCAGGTCGAGTCGTTCGCGGCGCCGGCATCGATCCACGCCCCGAACTCGGCGACCTCCTCGTCGGAGAGCACCGTGAGTTGGAGCGGCATGCGCTCCTTGTCTCGCCCGGTGTCGTCGGCTGCGATCTTGGTATAGACGGCGCTCGCGGCGCGGTCTCCCGCCACGAGCGGAGGGCCGTCGTGCCCGTTGGTGAGCATGTTCGCCAACAGGGCCTCGGGGTCGCCCAACGAACCCCAGCCCGCGTGGCACCCGCCACAGGCCTCCGCCCACACCGGAAACAGCGTGTTCGTGAACGTGAGGCGCTCCGGCGCCGTGTCGGTGTCGCCCCCCGTTTCCTCGGCCGTCTCTCCTCCCGTTTCTTCACCGGTCTCTCCCCCCGTCTCGCCGCCGGTCTCCGCGGTGGAGCCGGTCTCCGCGGTGGAGCCGGTCTCCGCGGTGGAGCCGGTTTCGGTGGGTGACGAGGTGCAGGCGAGGAGCACGAGAGTGAACATTCGTGGAGCATACCGCGGGGTCGTCCGCGTTAGCTCGGCAAATGGCCGCCCTCCTCGCGCTGTCCTTCGCTTTCGCGGGCGCCTGGGAGGCCTTCGGACCCTCCCCCGAGGGCCACCGTCTTGCCAACGAGCAGCTCGGCGCCGACCTCGTGCGCGCCGAATGGGAGAGCCCGGGGATCGGCCGCTACTGGATCGACGTCACCCCCGACCGGGGCGGCAGCGCGTTCTGCCGGGGCGGAGGGCTCGTACTGCAGGTGCGGCGCTCGCTGGATGACCACGCCGAGTCCTTCGTCCTCGACGACGTACCCCCACCGGTGGCTTCCGCATGCGAGCGGCTGGAGGCCGCCGCGCCCGGGCTGCTGCCCCAGATGGCGGCGCTGGGTGTTCAAACGGGCGGCCCCGGCCCCGACGGCGTGCCCTCGCTGGGCGACAACCCCGGCGAGGGGCGCAGCTCCGCACGCTTGGCGCTGTTCGCCCCCCGCTGGATGCACGGCGTCGTGCTGGCCGCCGCCGCCTTCGCCCTCGCGGTCGCCGCCGGTACCCGGCGGCGCGCTTGGGCGTACGCGCTCCCCTTGTTCGGCCTCGCGCTCGGCCTCCGCCTCGCGCTCGCTCGCCCCACCGCCCTACTCGGCGGCGACGCCGCCTACGAGCGCCTCGTTTCCGCGCTCGGCCGCGGCGAAACCGACCGCTACTACGGCGACACGTGGATGAGCCTTTTCGGCCTCGTTCACGAGGTTCTGGTGCGGCTCCCGAGCACGGCCGCCGGGCCCACCGACTTCGTCCACACCGCCAACCTGCTCGTCTCGAGCGCCGCCCCGGTGCTAGTCGCGGGGGTGGCGGTGCGGCTCGGGCTCTCCCGCCCGGCCGCTGTCGCTGCCGGGCTCGCCCTCGCCTGCTTCCCCCATGCCATCCACCTCGCCCGCGTCGAAGACCACGCGCCGCTTGTCGCCACCCTGCAACTAGTGGCGGGGTGGGCGGCGCTGGGCGCGCGGCAACGCGACGCCGGCCTCGCGGTCGCGGCGGCCGTCCTGCTCGCCCACCTACGCCCCGACCAACTCCCCGTAGCGGCCGTGCTCCTGCTGCCGCTCGCCACCAGCCGACGCGCCTCCTTCGCTGCTGGAGCGGCCCTGATGGCGGCCCGACTCCTCTACCTGCCCGACAGCACCCACAACCCCATCGCGCTCTCCCGTCTGCTGCACCCCTCCGACCTGCCCACGATGCTGCGAGCCTTCACGGCGCCGTGGGGGGTGGCGGGGGCGGCAGCAGGGGTGCTCCTGTTCGGCGGGCTGGTGGCGGGCGCGCCGCGGTGGAGGGAGTCGCGCCTCCAGTGGCGCTACGGGTGGGCCGCGCTGGTGTTCCTCGCCACCACGCTTCCGTACCTGCCAAAGAGTCAGCCCGACGGCGACCCGATGCGCTTCGCGCTGCCCGGGGCGAGCTGGCTGTTCCTCCTCACGGCCGCCGCTGTTCCGCTGCTCGTGGGCGCGCTCCACGCCAACCGGGGCCCCGTCGGCCGCCGCATCCTCTACTCTGCCGCTGCGGTAGCCCTCCTCGGCGCCCTCGCACCCCGCCACACGCCGTCGCCTCACCCGCGGCCGTGGGCCTGGGAGGAGGAGTACCGCTTTCTCACCGAGTCGCTGCCGCCCTCCGCCTCGGGGCAGGGTTGGTACGACGCCTCGCAAGACTCCAACGGCGCGTTCGGCCTGTGGATGCAGCTCCGCACCGGCATCCCCTGGCGAGCCTGGGGCAGCGGGCGCCCCGCTCCCGGCGACCTTGTCGTGCGCGGCACGGCCGATCGCCTCGCCGCCTCTTGGGCGGGCGCCGCGTGTGGCCTCGACGTGCTCCAAGAGCGCCACGCGGCTCCGCTGAGCGACGGCTGGGTGGACTTCGGCCGCGACCCGGTCGTGCTGGCCCTGTACAGCGTGCGTGACTGTGCGGGGGTGGTTGCCCGTTGAGGCGCTTTCGTGGGCCTAGCGAGACCGGCGGGGGCCGTGCGACACGAAACAGTCACACAAGTTGCGCAAAGGCGGGCGCAGCCGATCCGAAGCATTCACGCATCAGGCGCGAGCCCGGCACCAGCCGCACGTAAGTTCGGCGCGCCTCGGACCACAGCCTTCTGTGCTTCCCCGAGCGACCGGAACTCCACATGCGACCCTCGCTCCACTCGATCCTATTTCCCCTGCTGCTCGCCGCTTGCACCGGCGAGGACGCCGACACGGAAACCGACACGGACACGGACGTGGAAACCGACACAGGCTCCGGCTCCGACATTCCCGCAGCCGAGTGTGTCGACGAGAACGGCGCCTGCGTGCTCACCGGAGCGTACACGCAGAGCATGAGACTCACGGCCGACAAGGCGTGGCTCCTGCGCTCCGGCGTGCTCATCGGAGACGACACGAACGAGACCATCCTCGAGATCGAACCCGGCACCACGGTGTACGGCGAGGCGGCCACCGACGCCGTTCTGATCGTCCGACGCGGCTCGCAGATCTGGGCACACGGCACCGCCGCCGACCCGATTGTCTTCACGAGCGATCAGGCCGTCGGGTCGCGGGCGCGAGGAGATTGGGGCGGCCTGGTCCTCAACGGACGAGCCCCAATCAACGCATGCACCGACGGCACCACGCCGTGCGAGGCCGAAGGTGAAGGCAACACCGGCACGTACGGCGGTACAGACTGGGCCGACTCCTCGGGAGTGCTCAAGTACGTCGTGGTGGAGTTCGTGGGCACCGAAGTGAGTCCCGACAACGAGGTGAACGGAATCTCCCTCCAGGCCGTCGGAAGCGGCACCGAAATGGACTACGTGCAGGTGCACCAGACCCTCGATGACTGCGTCGAGTTCTGGGGCGGCGCCGCCACAGCCAAGCACTTGGTCTGCACCTCGCCCGGCGACGACGGCATCGACTTCGACCTCGGCTACCGGGGCAAGATCCAGTTCGCCGTGGTGCAGCAGTGGGGTGGAGGCGGCAACAACGGCATCGAGGCCGACAACAACCCCGACGTTCACACAGCCGAGCCGGGCACCACGCCCACCATCGCCAACGTCACCCTGATCGGTGACCCCGACGTGGCCGAGTCCAACTTCGGCATGCTGTGGCGCCGGGGCTTCAGCCCGATGGCGTACGGCCTCGCGGTCGACGGATTCTCGACGGCCTGCCTCAGCGTGCGCGACGAAGCCACCTACGCAGCGTTCTCGAGCGGAGACGCGGGCGTGTGGGGCAGCGCGCTCGCGTGCGAGGACCCCTTCGAAACTGGAGACGACGCCGACGCCGGCACCGAAGAGGCGGTGTGGGGAGCCAACAGCGTGCTGACCGATCTGAAGCTGAAGGACGCATGGAACACCACCGCGCCGGACTTCCGCCTCGCGGCCGGCTCGTCGCTCGCCAGCGGCGGTGTCACCCCCAGCGACAGCTTCTTCGAGCAGGTCTCCTACATCGGTGCGTTCGACGGGACGACCGATTGGACGGCGGGCTGGACACGTCACGACGCCGACTGAGCCATGCTGCTTCCCCTCCTGCACTTCCTCCTCGTGGCGAGCCCCGCTGCGAAGGCCGACGACCACGGCGACTCGCGCGCCGCGGAGCTGGCCAGACTCCGACGTGAGGTCGAAACCCTCTCCAGCGAGCTCTCGCTGACGAAGGACGAGCTGCGCGCCCGCCTGAAGGCGATCGAAGGGCAGAAGGCCGAAGTGCAGGTGCAACTCCGGCGTGAAGACCTGCGGCTCGCGCAGGTGGAAGGGGAGGCCGTGAGTCGACGTGCCGCCGTGGCCGAAAGCACCACGCGCGGCACCACCCTCGGACCCGCCGTGAAAACGGCAGTCGACACGCTCCGACAGTACGTGTCCGAGGGCTTGCCCTACCACCGCACGGAGAGGCTTCAGGAGCTCGACAAACTCGACGCGCAGCTCGATGCGGGCGATGTGGGGGCCGAAGCCGCCACCGCCCGACTCTGGGCGTTCGGCGAGGACGAGCTCCGTCTCGCTCGCGAAAACGGGCTCGACCGACAGGTCGTGAGCATCGGGGGGGCCGACGTTCTGGCTGACATCGCCCGGCTCGGTATGGCTGCCCTGTACTGCCATACCGACGCCGGGCTCGCCGGAGTGGCGAGACCCTCACCTACGGGCTGGGTCTGGGAGGCGCTCCCCGACCGGGAAGACGCGAGGGCACTGGAAACACTTTTTGAGAAATTCAAACACGGCGTGCGTTCAGGGGACTTCGTGCTCCCCAGCCCGCGCCCCACAGGAAGTTGATGGGCCCCCTTTTCCTCGCAGCCTTCGGGCTCGCGGCAGACCCCGCCCCCGCCGGGAGCCTCGAAGCAGCCTATCAGAAGGAACACGCCTACCTCGCCGCGGAGCGCACCGAACTGGTGGAGCGCGCCGCCGAGTTGGAACGGGACGCCAAACACCGCGTGGCGAAGGCCGAGGCGGAGCTCGACTCCCTTCAGGCAACGCTCGTGGCGACCTCCCGCCGGGCCGACCTCGCCGAAGACGAGTTCGATGCCCTCGAGCGCGAGTCAAGCGCCGCTGCCGACGCCCACGCCATCCTGGAGACCACGCTCTCACAAGCGAGCGACACCCTCGCTGTGACTCCCTCCAGCGATCCTGCAGTCGCGATCGCCGAAACGTTCCGCCTTTTGGCGGCGCAGCTGACGGACCAGAATGCGGTGGGGTGGCGCGACGCGTCTTTCTTCCTTCCCACCGGCGAGGAAGCCCGCGGCAAGGTGTTCCGGCTCGGGCAGGTGGGGGCGTGGGGACTCGCCACAGGGGCCGCCGGCTCGCTGGTCCCCGCCGGTGAAGGTCGCCTCCAGCTCCGAGCCAGCTTCGGCGCGGCCACCGCCGCCGAGCTGGTCTCCGCGGTGCCCCCCCGCTGGGAGGTTCACGTGTTCGAGCCCGAGCGCGGCACCGCCGAGACCGAGAAAGCAGGGGGGCTCCCGGCCCTGCTCCGAGAATCCGGCAGCATGGGACAACTCCTGTTCGCGCTCGGGGTCGTGAGCGCGACGCTCGCCATTTTCCGAGCTGTCGGACTGGCCTTTGCGCGGCGGGGGGGGCACACGTTGGTGGACGCGGTCGCGGCCCAGGTACGAGCAGGGCAGCTCGGCGGCGCCGAAACGGTGCTGCACGGGCGCGGCGGACCGCTCGCGCGCGTGCTGCGGGCCATCGTGCGCTCCGCAGCCCGCCCCCCCGCCGAGCTGGAGCGCGTGGTGGACGAGGCGATTCTCAAGGAAACACCCGGAATCGATCGCTTCGCCTCGGCGCTCACGGTCATCACCGCGGGGGCCCCGCTCCTCGGCCTTCTCGGCACCGTGACCGGCATGATCGCCACCTTCAACGTGATCACGGAGCATGGGACCGGCAATCCGAAGCTGATGTCGGCTGGCATCGCGGAGGCGCTGATCTGCACCGCGTTCGGCCTCGCCGTCGCGATCCCCACCCTCCTCGCCGGCAACGTGCTGGCCACGGTCGGTGACGGCGTCAAGAACTCGATCGACCGCGCCGCGCTCTCGCTCCAGAACGCCGTGCAAGCGGCCCGCCGGGACGCGTCTTGATCGGCGGGGTGTGGCTCCAGGCGGGGGATTTTCTGAGCGAAGGCGGGTTGGTCATGCCCGCCCTCTTTCTCACGGCGTTCTCGCTGTGGTTCGCGATCGGTCTGCGTTGGCTCACGCTCCGGCGCGGCGACCGTCGCCCCGTTCGCGAGTTGGCGCGTCTGGGGCGAAACGGTGACCCGCTTCCGCCCGAGGGACTGGTGACCGTCGCGGCCGCTCGCGGAGGGAAGCTGTGGCGCGAGCGGGGAGGCTCCGTTCCCGAGGCCCTGCTCCACGAAGCGTTCGCCGATCTGGAAGCACAGCTCGGCGCGGGCGCCCGCGTGGTGGGCTGCCTTGTCGCCATGGCTCCGCTGATGGGGCTCCTCGGAACCGTGCTCGGGCTCATCGAGACCTTCGGTTCCCTCGGTGCGTCGTCGGCCTCTGCCGCCTCCGAAGGCATCGCGGGGGGCATCGTGGAGGCGCTCTACGCCACCCAGATGGGCCTCGCGATCGCCGTGCCCGGCCTGTTGGCGGGCGGCGCGCTGCACCAGCGGCAAGCACGGATCCGCCGCGATCTCGCCTCGCTCAAGGCCCTCTTCGCGGGCGCGGCCCAGGGCGAGCGATGAGGAGGCACGTCGAGGAACATCGCGACCCCCACATTGATGTGGTGCCGCTGATCGACTGCATTCTGGTGCTGCTCATTTTCTTCATGGTCACCACCACCTTCGCCAAAGATGCTTCTCTGGAGATCGAACGGCCGGGTGCCCAAAGCGCGACGCCCGCGAGCGACAAGGCCCTGCGGGTGTTCATCGACCGGTCACTGAACGTCTACATCGACGAAACGCCTGTTCGGTTCTGGATGATCCAGAGCCGCGTGCGCGACGCCCTTGGCGGCGTGGCCGACAAGACGGTGCTGGTGGTGACCGACCGTCGTGTCCCGGCGGAGAAGCTGGTTGAGGTGGTGGACCAGTGCCGCCTAGCAGGCGCCAAGAACATCGGCGTGATGACCGAGACCGAGGCCGGCTGATGGAACGCCTCCTCATTGCGTTCCTCATCGGGGTGGCCGGGATGGTGGGGGTCGTCGGCCTTAGCCTCGGCATGAACAGCGTGGTTCAACGTGCGGCCACGGAGCCGGTAAGCGTGGTGGCAGAGATCGCGCCCGTCGCTCGATCGGCCAACCCGCCCGCACGTTCCCGGCACCGAGCTCCGGCACCCCAACGGTCGCGCAAGTCGGCGCCCTCCCCGTCGCCAATGCTCGCGGCAGGGCTCTCAGGCCTGAACTTCGGCTTTAGCGACGGGGCCGACCTGGCGATGGCAGATGCCACCCGGCAACTCATGGGCGACCTAGGCGGGGCGGTGGTGGACGAAGCCGACGTACAGGCCCCCCCCCTCCCCATCGACCGTTCGCCGCCCGCCTTCCCGGCACGGGCGCGGGCGCTCGGGCAATCTGGATCCGTGACCGTGAGCTTCGTCGTGGATGTCGACGGTTCCACGCAGGACGTCTTGGTCATCGAAGCATCCGCGCCGGGGGTGTTCGACGACGCCGTGACCGACGCGGTGAGGACGTGGCGGTTCAACCCCGGCCAACAGGAGGGAGCGCCGGTGGCCGTGCGCGTGCGGCAGACCCTCCGCTTCGATTTGCAGTGAGAAAGCGCAGCGCACTGCGCGCCCTAATTCTGGTTCTCGCGCTCGGCGGCTTCGGAACCGCGGCCGCGGCGAAGTCGAAACGCGACGAGGCGCAGGTGCAGAAACTGGAGGACGCGGGGCTACTGGTGCGGGAGGGTGAGTGGATACGCGCGAGGGTCGAGCTCGAGGCGGTCAACCCGGAGGCGCGGGGTCTCGATCAGGTTCGCCTGTACACGCTGATCGGTCTGGTGGAACTGCACGACAAACGGGGCGCAGAGGCCGAGGCGGCGTTCGCGCACGCCCTCGCCATCACGGCCGATGGCCGAGCCGACGGCCGTGGCCTGTTGCACCTGCATCTGGCTCGCGCCTGCCTCATGAACAACCACCCCGAAGACGCGGTTGCCGCCCTCGACGCGGCCGGAGAGGTGGGCGCCGCCCTTCCGGGAACGTGGCTTCTGCGCGCGCAGGCGGAAGAGGCCCGCGGCTCGCCCGATGAGGCCTGGTCGGCGCTGCGAGAAGGGGCGCAGCGGTTCCCCGAGCAGGGCGAGGCGGGGCGACGGCAGGTGTTCTTGCTGGTACGGTTGGGGCTGTTCCGTGAGGCCAGAGAGTTGGGTGAGCGCCTGCTCGCCCGGCCAGACGCAGACGCGGACGACGCGGTAGCCATCGCCGAGGCCCTGCGGCAGGGAGGAGAAACGCGTGAGGCCATGACCCTCCTCGAGGCCGCATGCCTCCGTGAAGGCGAGGATCGCGACCTGCTGGTGCAGGCGGCCCGCGCCGCGCTCGACGACGGCCTCCCCCGTGCGGCCGGCCGCTTCCTCGAGCGTGCGGCGGCCATCGACCCGGCCCTCTCCCTCGAAGCGGCGGAAGCCTACCGCCGGGCGGGCGAGCACGACGCTGCGCTGCGCGCCAACGGCCGGGTACTCGACCCGGTGGCGAAGGCCCGCCAGCGGCTCGGGCTGCTGCTCGATGCGGAAGAGTGGGAGCGAGCGATGGCCCTCGACGAGCGTCTGCTGCGACTGGGGCTCGGCACCGACAGCGGAGTAGCCTACGGTCTCGCCTACGCCGCGTTCCGTCTCGGCGACCTCTCCACGGCCGAGCGGTGGTTGCGCGACATCACCGAGCCGGAGGCCTTCCGCCGTGCCACCGACCTTCGCGAGGCGATGGCTGCCTGCGCGGAAGCAGGCTGCCCGTGACGGTTCTTCTCATCCTCGCGTCCGCAGCATTCGTCAGGGCCGCGGAGCTCGGCACCGTGTGCGGGATGGTATTTGACGAAGCGGGCCGACCCGTTTCCTCCGTGACGGTGCGCGTTGGCGACGCCACCACGAAGACCGACGCACGTGGGGCGTTCGCCCTCGACGTGCCTGAGGGAAAATTCGACGCCGTCATTGGCTCAACCGATGCCACCACGATCCCAGCCGTGGACGTTCGTCCCGGAGCGACCACCGAGTTGCTCGTTACCCTCAGCCGGCCTCCGCAGGTGGCGCTGGAACTCCCAAACGGGAGTAGGGCGGGAGCGGTGGCCCCGAACGGCCCGCACGGCACCGTTCAGGGGCGCGTGATCGATCCAGCCTCCGGGGCTCCGATCGCCGACGTCCGGATTTTTGTGCGCGGCACCACCGCCGCCGCCATGAGTGACAACCGGGGTAACTTCGAGCTGAACTTACCCGAAGGCACGTGGGATATCTCCGTCCTTCGGCCGGGGTACCGAACACGTGCGCTGACCGTCGCCATCGTCGCCGACACCGACAGTCCCCTCAACGTGGAGTTGGAAACATCAGGACTCGAACTGCCCGACCTCACCGTGTCAGCGCCGCGGATCGTGGGCGGGACCGCGCTGGCCCTCGACGAGCGGCGCGAGGCCTCCACCGTCAGCGATGTGCTCGGGGCGGAGCAGATGAGCAAAGCGGGAGACAGCGATGCGGGGAGCGCGCTAAAACGAGTCACAGGCCTGACCGTCATTGGCGGGAAATATGTCTACGTCCGCGGGCTCGGCGATCGGTACAGCGCCACGTTGCTGAACGGCTCCTCCCTGCCCAGTCCGGAGCCGGAGAAGCGGGTGGTGCCGCTCGACCTGTTTCCCACGTCGCTCATTGAAGCCGTGGTGATCCAAAAAACGGTTTCGCCCGACCGGCCCGCGGAGTGGGGCGGCGGCATCGTGGAGGTGAGGACGCGCGCCATCCCAGAGAAGCCCATCTTCAACCTCGGCCTGTCCGGCGCTTGGGTGTCCGGAACGTCGTTGCAGACGGCGAACCTCGGCCCGGAGGGGCCGACGGACTGGCTGGGGCTGGGGCAGGAGTTCCGCGCGCTACCTGCCGCGGTGGCCGACGCCAGCGCCAACGCCGCGATCAAACCGGCCGGCATCTTCACCGAAGGGGGGTACACTGCCGAGGATCTGGCGACTCTCGGCGAGTCGATCGACAACCGGTGGGGGCTGAGCCCCCGCGAGGTGCCTCCCGACTTCGGCGCCACCCTCAACGGGGGCGGCAGCCTCCGCTTCGGGCGACTCTCGCTCGGCGGCCTCCTGGGTCTGCTATACGGCAACGGCTGGGACATCGACGAAGGCTGGCGGTCGGTGTTCGCGAACAGCGGCGATGGCTTGGTGGTGAGCCGCCAGACCTCGTTTGTGGAGGCCCAGAACCGCGTCCGCGTCGGCGGCGCGATGTCTCTCGGGATGGCGTGGGACGACGACTATTCGCTCACCTCCACGACACTGGTGAACCGGAGCAGCACCGCTACGGGGCTCACGTACGAAGCCGACGACCCCACCGGCGCCGGGGACACCCGTTCGCAGCGTTCGTCGTGGGTGGAGCAGCAGCTGATTTTCGAACAACTGGCGGCCCGCGCAGACATCGGCGTGGTGCTCCTGGAGGCAAGGTACTCCGTTGCTCTGGCCACCCGAGACGAGCCCGATCGCCGCGAGTGGACCTACAGCCAGACCGAGGATGGGCACTACGTGCTTTCGCAGCGGGGCGGGTGGAGCGACATCCAATACCTGACCCTCGACGACCACACCCAGGACGGTGCGGCCGACCTGACCGTGCCGCTCCCAAAACTCGGACTCGACACGCGCCTGAAGTTCGGCGGGCAGCGGGCATCCCGCACTCGCACCGCCGGCACCCGACGCTTCGGCTACTCGTTCAAGGGCACCGAAGGGCTCGATCTCACCGCGCCCATCGAGTCGCTAATCGTGCCAGAGAACATCGGCGAAGCCGAGGAGGGCGACCCCGGATTCTTGCAGTTCGAGGAGAACACCATCAACTCCGACGACTACACCGCCGGTCAGGAGACCTACGCCGCGTACGCCATGGTCGACACCGGGCTCCTGCCGCGGGTGCGGGCGCTCGGTGGGGTGCGCGTGGAACGCTCGGTTCAGACGGTGACCACCTTCCAGCAGTTCGACACCTCCAAGGAGCCCGTCCTTGCCGAACTGGGCAGCACCGACTGGCTCCCCTCTGCCACGGTCACCGTGGACATCGGATCCCAGAAAAAACCGAACGCGATGTTGGTGCGCACGGCGTATGGCCGCACGCTTTCCCGACCCGAATTCCGAGAGCTCACGGAGGTGCAGTACTACGACTACCGCTCCGGGCGCACCCTCTACGGCAACCCCGACTTGCGGCGGGCGACCATCGACCACGCCGACGTGCGGTGGGAGTGGTATCCGAGGGAGGGGGAGAGCGTCTCGGCTGGCGTCTTCTTCAAGTATTTCGACCATCCGATCGAGTCCGTCGTGGCGGTAAGCGCGGTGTCCGGGAGCGTCGGCACGTTCGCGAACGCCGCCAGCGCCACCAACTATGGGGTGGAAGTCGACGCACGCCAGCGCCTCGACGTGGTGCACGAAACCCTCAGTGACCTGTACCTGAGCGGCAACGTTGCCGCGATCGTCTCCACGGTCGACCTCAGCGCCACCGAGGGCAACCAGACCTCCGAGGAGCGCCCCCTGCAGGGCCAGTCCCCTTGGGTGCTAAACCTCACGGTCAGCTACGAGAACCCGGACCTGCGAACCAACGTGTCGCTGCTCTACAACGTGTTCGGCCCGCGCATCGTAGACGTAGGAACCTCGGGGATCCCCGATACCTACGAGCTGCCCGTACACCAGCTCGACCTCGTCTACACGCAGGGGATCGGCAAGAACTTCTCCGCCCGCCTGAAGGGAACGAACCTTCTCGACTGGCCCGTTCGGCAGCAGGTGGGGAACGAAATCAGCGAAGAAACCCGCAACGGCTGGTCCGTGGGGCTGGGCGTCACGTGGACCCCGTGACCCGTGGGCGCACAATCGTCGCCTGCTCGACGCACACAGGTCGCGAGAGCGTCGAAAACGACCGTTACGAGTTCCCCCAGATGATCCGGATCCTCCTTGCCGGCGCCGCGGACGTGGAACTGACGACGCTGGAGACCAGCCTGCGGGGCGAGGGCTACGAAATCGTTCGGGCGCGCACGTGCGCCGAGGTGGTGGCCCTCCTCTGTCGGGGGGCCGCGGGGCTGGTGGTGCTGGTGGGGCGGCTCGCCGACGGCTCGTTCGGCGAGTGTGTCCGGGCGGTGCGCCGAGCGCCGGGACTCGCCTTCACGCCGTTGCTCGTGGTGGGAGAAGACGCCGGCGAGATCGACCGGATCGTGGCCCTGGAGCTGGGCGCCGACGACTTCGTAGGGAGCGACACCTCCCCCCGGGAATTCAACTTGCGGATCGGGGCGCTGTCGCGCCGGACTAAGGCGCTGGCGCTGCCCCCGACGTCCCGGGAGCGGTATGGGAGGATAGACCTGGATCGGGCGGATTACCGAGTCTGGGTGGATCGCGCCGAGGTCGTGGTGGGCGCTGCAGAGTTCCGGCTCCTGTTGGCTCTGGCCAGCCCGGCGGGAAGGGTGCACGCACGTCAGGCTCTGGAGGGGGTGCTGATCGGACACGAGCGGACGACCGGCCCGCGGTGGCTGGATGCACGGATTTCCCGCCTACGCACCCGCCTGCACAGGGCGGGAAGTCAGATCGAGACGGTGAGAGGGGTGGGGTTTCGCCTGGCGTCGGGCAAGGGCTGATCAGAACGCCTCCCCAAACGCAAGCACCACCCCCCACCCGTCGGGCGACACCCCCACATCCAATCGTGTGGTGTTGTCCTGCGCCGGGGGCAGCACCAGCCGCAGGCCACCTCCGCCGCTGACGTGCGGCCCGTCGCACCATGCGCTGTCCACGAAAACCGCGCCGTGCACCGGCCCGAAGAGCGGGTAGCGCAACTCGGCCTGCGCGGAGGCGAGCGCTTCGGCGCGGAAGCGTCCGTAGGGCAGGCCGCGCAAGAGCGTCGTGCCGCCGACCGCAGGGAGGAGGAACCACACCGCCTCGTCGGGGGCCCACTCGCCGCCCACGCGCGCGGCGAACACGCCGCGTGCGACCGGCTGGTGCAGCATGACGGCGGCCTCGGAGAGCACGTGGGGGGCCGCGCCGTCGAGGTCGAAGAGCACACGGCCGCCCACGCTCCCGCGAAGCCGCCGGGCGAGCGCCTCGGCGGCCACGCCGAGGCGCGGGCCGGCGGCGTAGACGCGGTCAGCGAAGGCGGCGGCCGGCGCTCCGCCGAGCTCCTCGGCGAGCGCGGTGCCGCCGCCGGTCACCACAAGCGGCCCCACGGGCACCGGCACCCCGAAATCGACCTCGGCCCGGTCTGACCGAAACGCGAGCGCCTCCTCTCCCACCCAGGCGTAGCGCTGCAGGCGGGCCGCCGACACGCGCGTGGTGCTGTGGAACGTGGCGTCCATGAAGCTCAGGGCAAGCCCGCCCTCCGCGGCGCTGTTGCCGAAGGCCACCACGGCGAGGCGGTGCGCCGCCCCGCCGACATCAGGGTGAACAAAGCGGAGGGCCCCGCCGAGTCCTGCCCCCGGAGCAGCAGAGAGGCCCAGCGCGATGGTCCAGGTGCCCGGGCCGGCCGGCCGGCCGGCGACCACCCAGCGCTGACGCCGCTCCACAGCCGCCGCGAGCGCTGGCTGGCCGTCCAGGGCGGCGAGGAGCCCCGGAACGGCAGCGGCGTCGCCACCGGCGAAGGCCGGAACGAGGAGGTTCCGATCGATCTCGGCGAGGGTGCACCACGGATCGGCGGGCGGGCACACGGAAAGCGCCCTCGTCCACCCCGGCTCACGCCAGAAGGGGGCGAGGTTGCCCTCCTGGTGCACAAGCCGCAGGTGCGCCATCGCCTCCACGGCCCGACAGGCCACCGGCTCGCAGAGCGGGGCACCCGCCAAGCCCAGCGCCCTTCGCCAGGCCGCCACGGCGGCTCGCCGCTCTTCGGCCTCCCACGCGGTATCGCCCTCTTCGAGCGCCTCCACCGCTTCCGCGAAGCTCACTGTTCGTACCCGAGCGCCTTGAGCTGGGCGCGGGTTTCGCCACTGAGCACCACCTTCTCGGGAAGGGGCGTCGCGCGCGTAGTGGCCCCGGTGATCGCGCTGTCCTGCGGATACACGGCGAACCGCCCCGGGCCCTCAAAGCGGTGGTCCACCCGCTTGCCTCCCGACAGCATCCACCCCGGCGAAATCACCGTCTCCGCGGTGCTCCAGGGCTCCCCCAACAGGGCGTAAAGGCGCTGTTCGAGGGCGGGGTCGGAGTCGAGGGTGACGATCTTCTCGGCGGGGTCGCGTTCCACGTGGAACACGTCGATGCGGTCCCGTTCGAAGTCCACGTCGATGCGGCGGTTGCCGGAGAGGAGGCCGAGGCGCGCGGTGTCAAAACGGCTGGTCTCAAACACGTGGTCCCGCTCCGGAACGTCGCCGCGAACGTCCACCCCCGCGCTCGCAAACTCCAGGCCCGCAAGGCCCGCGAGGGTGGCGGCGACGTCCACCGTTCCTACCCGGTCGTGCCGCACGGCTGGCGAGCTGACCGCTGCACCCGACACCAAGAGCGGAACCCGCATCACCTCGGGGTAGAGCGTGTGAGCGTGCCCCCATGACCCCCGTTCTCCGAACTCTTCGCCATGGTCGGAGGTCACCACCCAACTCACTTTGCGTCCGGACTGCGCCCATGCGTCCCCAAGTCGGGCGAGCTGGGCGTCCGCATACGCAAGGCTCTCGTCGTACTGGGCGCGCAGGTGGTCCATCCGCTCGGCCGGGAGCGGTTTGGCCTTGTAGAACTCGTAGTTTCGGTAGCGCGTAGACTTGCGACTGCCCGGCTTGTCAAACTGATAATTCCACGGCTCCGGGGGCAGGTAGGGGTAGTGGACGTCGTAGAGGTGGACGAACAAGAAGATCGGCTTGTCGGACTGTTGGTGGGCCCACGCAAGGGCCTCGTTCACGACCTTCTCGGCCCGCACGGTGTGCTGAAGGTTGTCCTCCTGAGCGATGTTGAAGTCCTCGTACCGATCGAAGCCGCGCCCAAACCCGTAGGCGTCGGAAACAAAGATGGTGGACACAAACCCGGCCGTTGCGAAGCCGGCCGCGGCAAAGGCTTCTTGAACAAGCGGGAGGTCGTCGGGAATGCGGCGATCGGCCTCGATGACGGCGTGGTCGAGCGGGGAGCGGCCGGAGAGCATCGTCACATGCGAGGGGAGCGTCCACGGCGAGTGGGAGCGCGCCTCGGTGTAGCGCAGGCCCGAAGCGGCAAGGCTGTCGAGGAAGGGACTGGTGCTTCTCGCATACCCGTAGGCGCCGAGGTGGTCGGGACGCAGCGTGTCGATGGAGACGAGGATCACGTCGGGCCGAACGGGGTCGCCGGCGGGCAAGCGATCGCCGTTGCATGCGAGGAGCGAAAGCAGGCCTACCATTCCGACCACGAACGCCAGCCGGAAGGGAGAAAACGGGCCATCAGCACCAGCAGTAGCCCGCCGACCACGAGGGCGCCGAGGCCGCGCGGGCGGCTCGCTCGGAGAACATCCCAGGCCGCGCGGGGCTCCGCAAGCAAGCCCGCCGCGTACACCATCCACAGCGGCTCCAACGGCACGCGGTACCGGGAGAGCCCGGCGAGGCAGGCGATGGCCGCCACGTGGTACCCCACGATCAAGGCCCCCGCGACGGCGAACCAGCCGCGCCCGCGCGCGAACAGGCCGACGGTTCCGCCCGCGAGCACCACGAAGCTGCCGAGCACGACCGTTACCACCAGCACCTCATCCACCCACTGCGGGAGTCCCTTCCATTTTCCGGTCCGGAGGTTGCGGGTGAGCAGCGAATGGGGGTTCACCAGCTGGGACACCCGCAGCGGAATGCGCGCCACGAACTCGGCAGGATGGGCCTTGACCCAGGCGACACCCGCCGCCACCTCGCAGGCGTCCTGTCGAATCGGGTCGGCCTCATGCGGGCAGTGGTCGCGGCCCTCCGCGGTCATCCGGTCGCGCTCGCGGTCGTTGAGCGGTCCGTTGCCGAAGTCAAAGGTGAGGGGGGCGAAGTCGTTGTCGCCGAGCCACATCATCTGGCCGAGCGTGCGGTCGCTCACCACCAGCCCGCCGAACTTGTGGGTGGCGTACACGCTGTACGGGGCCACGACGACGACGGCGGCCAAGGTGGCGGCGCCCGCCGTTTTCCAGGCTCCGGGCAGGCGCCACCGCTGCCACAAGAGCACCACGGCCACACAGGGGAGCAGGTAGGTGGCCACGCCCCGGAAGAGCACGCAAGCGCCGAGCAGAAGGCCGGGGAGGAGGCCGCGCAGGGGGTGCGGCAGCGGGGCGGCGGGGTCGAAGGCGGCGCCGGGCCGTTCGCCGCGCGCCCAGCCGAGGGCGTACACGGTGCCGAACAGGAGCGCCGTGTAAAAACACTCGCTCCACAGGCTTGAAGCGTAGAACACATGGGTGGGGTTCAGCGCGAGCAGGAACGCCGCGATCGTGGCGGCGCGGGTGCCGAAGTGGTCGCGGGTGAAGCGCCAGAGCAGCGCCACGGTGAGCAGCGCCACGAGAATCTGGCTGATCTTCACGTCGTTGATCTGCCCGAAGGGGCCGGCGTGGGCGGCGATCGCGGCCGGGTAGCCGGGCGCCCACAACCACCCCTTGGTGCCCACCATCCCCTCGCCGCGGAGCAGGTTGGTGGCGAGGGCGCGGTAGGTGCACTCGTCGCGCACACAGGGGCGGCGCGACCACTCTTCGAGCGGCAGCCAGCGCACAACCGCGCCGAGTACGAGCGCGGCGGCGAGTCCTCGGGAGAAACGCGGCACGGGCGGCGGTCTATCGGGCCGGCCCGCTCCGTGGAAGGTGACGGTGCGGGATCGGCGCTTAGGTTCGTTTCCATGCTGCTGCCCGCGCTCGCCTTCGCCGCCAGCCTGCTGGGCGGCCCCGCCGAGGCGGCCCCGCCTGCCGAGGCCGCCGCGGAGCGGTGGGACGTAGCGCCGGCCGCGGCTGCACGGCCGACCGTGGAAGAGCCCGCCGGCGGCTGGCGCACCGAGGTGGGCCTCTACGCCGACGTTCACGGGGCGTGGGAGGACCAAGCGGTCGTGGTGAGGCTCGCCAACCACGCGGCCAGCGCCGTGCCCACGCTCGCCGCGCGCCTCGGGCTGCGCCCCTCCGGCCTCATCGACGTCTACGTGCTCCCCACCGAAGCCGCCTTCCACAGCGTGCAGCCGGGGCGCACCCCCGACTGGGCCGACGGCACCGCGTGGCCCCGGCACGGGCTCATCTTCCTGAAGACCCCCGACATCCGTTCGGGCACCGCCGCCCCCTTGGAGCAGGTGCTCGAGCACGAGCTCGTGCACGTGCTGTTGGGGCAGGCCTTCGGCCCCCGACCCGTGCCCCGGTGGCTCCAAGAGGGGATGGCCCAGTTCTACTCGGGCGAGGCCACCTGGGAGCGCGCCATCGCCCTCGCGCGAAACGACTTCGGCCTCGAGCCCATGCCGCTCGGTTCGATCACCTCGGGCTTTCCCCCCGACCCGGTGCGTGCCCAGCTCGCGTACGCCCAAAGCGCCGACTTCGTGACGTGGCTCCACGCTCGCGGGGGCGACGACGCCCTGCGTACGCTGGTCGTGGAGTTGGCCGCCGGGGCTGAAACGAGCGAGGCGGTGTACGCCGCAGCGGGCCTCACCCTCGACGAAGCCGACGAAGCCTGGCGCTCCACCCAGCCGGCCACGTCGGACTGGTACCGCTGGGTCACGAACCCTGCGCCGTGGTGGGGCGCCATCGCGGGCTTTCTCGCGTTGGGCGCGTGGCGCCGCAGGCGGCACGGGCAGCGGAAGCTGGAGCGGTGGGATGCCGAGGAGCGAGCGCGGGTGGAGGCGCTCTTGCGCGCGCAGGAGGGCGCCGCGAACGCGGCGGCCGGTTAGCGCGCCGCCCCACCCGAGGCCCCCGTGCGGCTCAGTCATCGCGCTCAGGTCATTCAGGAATCGGCCATTCGTAAACTCGACGGCGCCGTGGCCCGCGCTCCCGAAGTTCACTTCCACAAGCTCAACATCGGCCAGCCCGACGTTCCCACGCCGCCGTCGGTGATGGAGGCGCTCGCCCGGCCTGACTCGCCCGTGCTCGCGTACGGGCCATCGAGCGGGCTGATGGCCTGCCGCGTGGCCGCAGCGGCGTTTCACGCACGCACCTCGCCGGGGGTGGGCCCAGAGCACTGCGTGGTCACCCAGGGGGGCTCAGAAGCGCTGCTCTTTGCGTTCACGGCGCTCTGCGACCCCGGCGACGAAATCCTGGTGCCCGAGCCCTACTACACCAACTACAACGGGTTCGCGACGGTGGCGGCGGCGAAGGTGGTGCCGATCCGCACGCGCCTCGAGGAGGGGTTCCGCATCCCCCCGAACGACGTGCTCGATCGCCATGTCACCGACCGCACCCGCATCTTCCTCTTCGCCAATCCGGGCAACCCCACGGGTGCGGTCTACGATGAAGCCGACCTGCGCCGAGTGGCCCAGTGGGCGCGCTCCCGCGGCCTCTGGATCGTGGCCGACGAGGTGTACCGTCACATCTGGTTCAAGAAGCCGCCGCTCTCGGCGCTGGAGCTCGCGGGCCACGAAGATCACGTGATCGTGGTGGACAGCACCTCCAAAACCTTTTCCGCATGTGGCCTCCGCATCGGGTTCCTCCTGTCGCGCAACCTCGAGTTCATGGAACGGGTGGAGCGGCTCGGGCAGGCGCGCCTCGGGCCGCAGCCGCGTGCCCAGAACGCCGCCATCGCCGCGCTGGCTCTCCCGCCCGAGTTCTACGTGGAGCTGAGGGCCACCTACCGGGCCCGCGTCGATGCGATGATGGACGCACTCGCCGAGCTCCCCGGCGTGCAGTTCCACCGCCCCGAGGGCGCGTTCTACACGATGGCGCGGCTGCCCGTGGCCGACACCGAAGCCTTCGCGCGCTTCCTCGTCACCGAGTTCCGCGACCACCGCACCGGGCGCCCCGAGAGCCTCGTCGTGGCGCCCGGCCCCGGGTTCTACGCGAACCCGGCCGACGGGCGTGACGTGGTGCGCCTCGCCGCCGTGAAAAACCCCGCTGAGGTGCGCCGCGGCATCGAGATTCTGGGGGCGGCGCTCCAAGCCTTCGGGCGCTAGTCCGCCACGACCAGAAGGGTCGCGGCCAACTGCCGACAACCGCCCCCCCGAGGGGCGCGCCGTGTTAGATCCGCGCGCTCGCGACCGCGCAGGAGTAGATGTTGATGCCCGACCCCAAAGAGAACGACGACGCCCCGATCGCAAGCGGCGCCGACACCGCCGAGGGTTCGGGGGAGTCGTCGTACGGCGCGTCGAGCATTCAGGTGCTCGAAGGGCTGGAGGCCGTGCGCGTTCGGCCGTCGATGTACATCGGCGATGTGGCCAGCCGCGGCCTGCATCACCTCGTGTACGAGGTGGTCGACAACTCGGTCGACGAGGCGCTCGCCGGCTACTGCACCCACATCATCGTGACCCTCTACGAAGACGGCAGCTGCTCGGTGGAAGACAACGGCCGCGGCATCCCGGTGGACATCCACCCCGAAACCGGCCGGCCCGCGGCCGAAGTGGTACTCACCGTCCTGCACGCAGGCGGAAAGTTCGGCGGCAGCGGCTACAAGGTGTCGGGCGGCCTGCACGGCGTAGGCGTGAGCTGCGTGAACGCGCTCTCCGAAACGCTCTACCTCGATGTGTGGCGGCAGGATTTCCACTGGGCCCAGCGCTTTGAGCGCGGTGTGCCAGCCACCACCCTCGAAAAACGCGAGCCATCCACGAAGCGGGGAACGCGCGTACGCTTCCTCCCCGACCCCACGATCTTCCAGGAGATCAACATCTTCACGTACGAGGTGCTCGCCAACCGCCTTCGCGAGCTCGCCTTCCTCAACCGGGGACTGCGCGTGGAGCTGCGTGATCAGCGCGCCGACCGCCGCGACGAGTTCCACTACGAGGGCGGCATCAGCAGCTACGTGGAGTACCTGAACACCGGCCGCACCCCGCTGCACACTCCGGTGTACCTCAAGGGGGGCAAAGAAAGCCAGCTCGAGGTGGAGATCGCGCTGCAGTGGAACACGGCCTACCTCGAAACGGTGTGCAGCTTCGCGAACAACATCAACACGGTAGACGGCGGCACCCACGTGGCGGGCTTCCGTGCCGCCCTCACCCGTACCGTCAACGCCTACGCCGCCGCCAACAATCTGCTGAAGAACCAGAAGGTCGATAGCGGGATCACCGGCGACGACATTCGCGAGGGCCTCACGGCCGTGGTGTCGGTGAAGATCTCCAATCCCCAGTTCGAAGGGCAAACGAAGGGGAAGCTCGGCAACAGCGATGTGAAGGGCCTCACCGAGTCGATCATCAACGAGCAGCTCGGCATCTGGATGGACGAGAACCCGGTGGTCGCCAAAACCATCGTGATGAAGTCCGTGGAGGCCGCGCGGGCCCGCGAGGCCAGCCGCAAGGCGAGGGACCTCGCTCGCCGCAAGACGGTCCTCGACGGCGGCGGGCTCCCCGGCAAGCTGGCGGACTGCTCGGAGCGTGACCCCGCCAAGTGCGAGCTTTACCTGGTCGAAGGAGACAGCGCAGGCGGCTCGGCCAAGCAGGGCCGCGACCGCAAGGTCCAAGCCATCCTGCCGCTCAAGGGCAAGATCCTCAACGTCGAGAAGGCCCGGACCGACCGGATGATGGCCTCCGAACAGATCCAGATCATGGTCTCCGCGCTGGGCTGCGGAATCGGGGAGGATTTCGACCTCGCTCGGCTCCGCTACGGCCGAATCATCATCATGACCGACGCCGACGTGGACGGAAGCCACATCCGCACCCTGCTGCTCACCTTCTTCTACCGGCAGATGCCGCGTTTGGTGAACGCTGGGCACCTGTACATCGCGCAGCCGCCGCTGTACCGCGCCTCCCGCGGCAAGACCGAACTGTACCTGCGCGACGAGCGCGCCAAAGACCAATTCCTCCTCGATCAGGCGGTGAAGAACGTCACGTTTACGTCCGCTGGCGAGGAGAAGTCGGGCGAAGCGGTCGCGACGATCTCCGAGCGGCTCACCCGCCTCGCGGGGCGGCTGGAAGCCCTGAGCCGCCACGCACACCCCGTGGTGATGGAGCAGTTTCTCGCGCTCGGCGGGAACGTGCCGGCCGAGACCGAAGCCGCCGAGGCCTTCGCCGCCTCGCTGCGGAGTCGGATCACCCTCGTGGCGCCCGACCTTGAGGTGCAGGAGCTGTCGGTGGAGCGGGAAGACGACGGCCGGTCAGTGATCCGGGTCCGCCTCCTTCGTGAATCGCAGGAGCACATCACGCTGCTCGGCACCGCGGCCCGCGAGGTGGAGCACGCCGCGCTGAAACGCCTCTACGACGAGATTCACCAGCTCCTGCCGCTGCCCGCCCGTGTGGGCAGCCTCGCCGAACGCGAGAGCTACGTCGACCTGCGCCGCGACTTTCTCGCGCTCGCCGAAAAGGGCTACGAGTTCCAGCGCTACAAGGGTCTGGGCGAAATGAACGCCGAAC
Organism: Deltaproteobacteria bacterium; assembly: GCA_947484175.1. Classification (GTDB taxonomy): domain Bacteria; phylum Myxococcota_A; class UBA796; order UBA796; family SXON01; genus SXON01. Next base: position 125,841 of record CANKOI010000001.1, on the reverse strand, counting down.
AGCTGTGGGAGACGACGCTCGACCCCACCAACCGCAGCCTCCAACAGGTAGACGTGGCCGATCTCGTCGCCGCCGACGACGTGTTCAACGTGCTGATGGGCGAGGCCGTGGAGCCCCGCCGCGACTTCATCCATCAGAACGCGCTCAACGTGCGCAACCTCGACGTTTAGGAGCCGCGTATGGAGCGCAGCCGGATCGCCGGGATGGGCCACTACCTGCCGGAGCGGGTGGTTCCGAACGCCGAGCTGTGCGAGTGGATGGAAACGTCCGACGAGTGGATCCAGCAGCGTTCGGGCATCCGGGAGCGCCGCTGGGTGGAGGGAAACGTAGGCGCAAGCGAGCTCGCCGAGCCCGCGGCGTTGCAGGCGTTGGCGGAGGCTGGCCGCACGGTCGCGGACGTGGACATGATCCTGTTCGCCACCCTCTCGCCCGACCTCAACTTCCCCGGCAGCGGCTGTCTGCTCGGGGCCCGGCTGGGCATCCCAGGCGTGCCGGCTATGGACATCCGCACGCAGTGCACCGGCTTCCTGTACAGCCTCGCCACGGCCGACGCGATGGTGCGATCGGGCATGGCGAAGTGTGTGCTCGTCGTGGGCGCGGAGGTGCACAGCTCCGGGCTCGACCTCAGCACCCGCGGGCGCGACGTGAGCGTGCTGTTCGGCGACGGCGCCGGGTGCGCGGTGGTGACCGGCGGCGAGGGCCGGGGCACGCTCCTCGACCACGAGCTGCACGCCGACGGCCGGTACGCCGAAATCCTGATGGTCGAGGCGCCGGCGAGCCGGCTCAACCCTCGGCTCACGCCTGCCATGATCGAGGAGGGCCGACACTTCCCGAAGATGGACGGCAAGGCGGTGTTCAAGCACGCCGTGGAGAAGCTGCCGCGGCTGATACACTCCATCCTCGCGCGGAACGGGCACACACTCGACGATGTGGCCCTGCTTGTCCCCCATCAGGCGAACATGCGGATCAACGAGCTGGTGGCGCGCCACCTCGCGCTGCCGCCCGAGCGCGTGATGCACAACATCCACAAGTACGGCAACACCACGGCAGCCAGCATTCCCATCGCTTTGCACGAGGCGGTGCAGGAAGGGCGCGTAAAACCAGGCGACCTTGTGCTGCTCGCGGGGCTCGGCGCGGGGCTCACGTGGGGCGCCAGCCTCGTGCGCTGGTAAACGTGGCGGCGCCCGACGACCTGAGCGTGCTCGTCGGGAGCGGCGTGCTGTTCGTGACCGGAAAGGGCGGCGTGGGCAAGACCACGCTGTCCGCGGCGATCGGGAGACTGGCGGCGGGTCAGGGCAAACGTACGCTCGTGCTCGAGGTCGACAACCAGCACCCCACGCTTCCCGCCATCTTCGGCACCCCCACCGCCTATGAGCCCGTGGAAGTCGAGCGCAACCTGTCGATCGCGAACATCGCTTGGGCTCCCGCTCTGGAGGACTGGGTGGAGAGCATCGTGTCGATGCGCCGCTTGGTGCGCCTCATCATGAAGAACCGCGTGGTGTCGCTGTTCTTGCAGGTCACGCCCGGCGCGCGCGATCTGGTGATGTTGTGGCGCACCCACCAGCTCGCGTCGCGCTACGACCTCGTGGTGGTCGACCTTCCCGCATCGGGAAACGCGGTCGCGATGTTGTCGGTGCCGCTCACCGCCGAACGCCTGTTCCCGTCGGGCCCCATCCGGCGCTGCGCCGACGAGCTCCTCTCGCTCTACGCGCGCCGCGACACCGCGGCGGTGCTGGTGGCCCTGCCCGAGGAGATGGTCGTCAACGAAACCCTCGAGACCTCCGCGAAACTCCTGCGCGACGTGCGCGGTCTGCGGGTGCCGCTCATCCTCCTGAATCGTGCGTCGGTTCCTAGCTTCACCGACGCGGAGCGCTCCCTGCTTGCCGCGTTGGAGGCGCTGCCGATCGGTGACCCTGTCGCGGCCGACGTGCTGGCCGCGGGGCGGTGGGAGGAGTCGCTGGAGGCCGCCACCGCCGAGGCCCAGACACGTTTGAAGGAGGCCGGCCGGCCGGTGGTCGTGCTGCCGGCGGTGTCGCGCCGGGATGGCGCACGCCGCACCACTCAGATGCTCGTGGCCGCCCTCGCACGCCTCGCTGGCCTGCGCGCGCCGCCGCGGGGGGCGCACTGATGCGCCTCGCAACCCTCGTGGCAGAAAAACGGCTCCTCGTGTGCGTGGGCTCCGGCGGCGTCGGCAAGACCACCACCGCAGCGTCGATCGCGCTCGCGGGTGCTCTCGCTGGACGGCGCGCGCTGGTGCTCACCATCGACCCGGCAAGGCGCCTTGCCAACTCGCTGGGGCTCACCGAGATCGGCAACGAGGAGCACCGCGTCGTGCTCCCCGAAGGCACCCGCGGCGAGCTGTGGGCCATGATGCTCGACGCGCCCAGCACGTTCGACGACGTGATCCGCAAGGTGGCGCGCGACGACGCCACCCGCGAAGCGATTTACCAGAATCGCATCTACCGTTCCATCGCCGCCAGTTTTTCCGGAAGCCAGGAGTACATGGCCACGGAGCGCCTGTTCGATGTGGTGCAGAGCGGCCGCTACGACCTCGTGGTGCTCGACACCCCGCCCGTGAAGAACGCGCTGGACTTTCTGGACGCGCCGGGGCGCCTGGCCCGGTTCCTCGACAAACAGGTGATGAAGCGCCTGCTGACGCCGAATGAGAGCGACGCAGGCTTCTTCGGCGCTCGCCTCCTCGCAGGCACGACCGCGGTGGTGTACCGCCTCCTCGGCCACATCTTCGGCGAAGCCTTCCTCGGCGACATCGCGGCGTTCTTCACGCTGTTCAAGGACCTGTACGATGGTTTTCGCGAACGCCATGAGGCGGTTGAGAGGATGTTTCGTTCCTCGAGTACGGCATTCGTGGTGGTTGCGGCGCCCACGGAGCCCTCGATGGAGGTGGCGGGCTTCTTCTTCAGCGAGCTGCGCGCCCGGGGGCTGCCGATGGCGGCCCTCGTGGCGAACCAGGTGCATCAGGCCCGGGCGGCGTCGCCGGATGTGGAGGCGCTGCTCGGGGCGAAAGCGCGCGCGATCGACGCCGAGGCGGCGGGGCCCTTGCTCGCGCGTCTGGGTGCGGCCCACGCGCGCCTCGCGGATCTGGCGACGATCGAGGCGGCGCGAGTGGACACACTCCGCCGGGCCGCCGGCCCGGCCGTCACCCTCCACGTCGTTCCCCGCCTCGCCGGAGAAGTGCACGATCTCGATGCCCTCTTGACGCTTCACCGTTTCCTGATTGGATGAAGCGCCCGTGGGGGTATAGTCACCGCGCCACCACGGAGACTCGATGTTCCCCCTCCTTGCCCTGCTCGCCACCCAGCTCGCCCCCGCCGAGGCGGGCGTGCTTGAGCCGCAGGTGCGGGTCCACGCAGGCGTGAACTACGTGATGGGGCCATCGCCCTTCGGGCTCACGGCAGGGCTCGATGCCCGGCTCACGCGCATCCTCGCCATCGACCTCGGCGGGTTTGGCTCCGTGGCGGGCATCGAGGAGTCCGACTACCGCGATCAGGACGTGGAGACCGACTACTACCGGCTACGGCATGGCGTGTACTTCGCTCCCGGGTTGCGCATCCCCCACCCGCAGCCGCGCACGTGGTCGTGGGACATCTTCTTTCGCGGCGGTGCGGGCGTGATCTGGTACACCGACACCCAGCCCGAGGCGATCACGGAGAACAGCGGTGCCGGGTCGACGACGGCGGCTGCGGGCGGCTTCGGTGGCCTCGACCTCATGGTCCGCTTTGGTTCCTTCGGCGTGCGCGCCTCCGGACGTGGGTGGGTGTACGAAGCCCAGCACAGCTTCGGCGGCACCCCGTCTGGGTTGATCCAGCCGCAGCTCAGTCTCGAGGGGCTGGTCGAGTTCTGATCGGGCGGGTGGCGATCACGGCCGCTACTTGACAAACCGCGACAAATCGATCAAAGTGGCGCAACGGGGGCACTCTGGCGCCCCGTGGGCGTCGTGCCTCCACGGACGCCGCCTAACGACCATCGGCTCCATCGAAAAATCGGACTGATCTAGCGAATGTCCCGAAACGTGTATGTGGGGAACCTCCCCTACCGCATCTCCGACGAGGATGTGCGGGAGATCTTCGGCCAAGACGGCCGTGAAGTTGTCAGCATCAACCTGATCATCGACCGGGAGACCGGCAAGCCGCGGGGCTTCGGGTTCGTAGAGTTCGCCTCGGAGGCGCAGGCGGAAGCGGCCGTGCAGGCGCTCGACAACTACAACGTGGGGGGGCGGCCACTCAAGGTGAACATCGCACGCCCGCGCGAAGGCGGCGGTCCGGGCGGGCCTATGGGTCCGGGCGGGCCCAGCGGGCCGCGGCGTCCAAGGGAAGGCTTCGCGCCGCAAGCGGTGTACCGCACAGGCGGCCCGCGAGGGGCGGAAGGTGAAGGGGGCGGCGGCGAAGGCGGTGGCTACGGCGGTGGCGGTGGCGGTGGCGCCGGCAGTGGCGGATACGGGGCCCCCCCGAGCGGCCGGCCGGGCGGCGGCGGGTACGGCGGCGGCGCGGGCGGGTACGGCGGGGGAGGCGGCCGAGAAGGCGGCGGTGGCGGCTACGGTGGCGGCTACGGTGGTGGCGGTGGCGGCGGTGGCGGCGGTGGCGGCGGCTACGGAGGTGGCGGCGGTGGCCGAGGCCCGGGCGGCGGCTTCGGAGGCGGCGGCGGCCGTGGTCCTGGCGGCTTCGGCGGCGGTGGCGGTGGCGGTGGCGGTGGCGGCGGAGCCGGCTTCGGCGCGAACCGTCGGCGCATGGAAGAAGCCAAATTCGAAGAAGAGCGCAACCGCAAGGCCCAGGAATGGGAGCGCCGCAAGGGCAAGCGCCGCTACACGGGCGACGAAGACGAGGCCGACACCGGCAGCGAGCCCGAACCGGATAGCGGCGGCGGCGACGACTGGGGATGAGGGACCCCGCCGCGCCTCGGCGCGGCGGCTGGTGAAGCCCACGTTCGGGCTTTACGATCGCGGTTGAACCAACCCAATTTAGATATGACGCGGCGCGTGGATCGGGTTAACTTCGCGGGTTCGTGAAGGCAGCCCGATGGATCCGATCGCCCGCAACCTCGTGAAGATCCAGATTGAAGACGAGATGCGCTCTTCGTATCTCGACTATTCAATGTCGGTCATCATCGGCCGCGCCTTGCCCGATGTGCGAGATGGCCTAAAACCCGTACACCGGCGCATCCTGTACGCGATGTTCCGCGAAGGCCTGCTGAGCAACCGCAGGTACAGCAAGTGCGCCGGCGTCGTGGGCGAAGTGCTCAAGAAGTACCACCCCCACGGGGATGCCGCGGTCTACGACGCTCTCGTGCGCATGGCCCAGCCCTGGAACATGCGGTACCTGCTGGTCGACGGCCAGGGCAACTTCGGCAGTGTGGACGGCGACAACGCCGCCGCCTACCGCTACACCGAATCGCGGATGACGCGCCTCGCCGAGGAGTTGCTCGCCGACATCGACAAAGAAACGGTCGACTTCCAGCCCAACTACGACGGCGCTCACAGCGAGCCTGAGGTGCTGCCGGCCGCCTTCCCCAACCTGCTCGTCAACGGCGCAGAAGGGATCGCCGTGGGCATGGCCACCAAGATTCCGCCGCACAACCTCGGCGAGGTCGTCGATGCCTGCGTGGCGATGATCGACAATCCTGAGATCGATGTGCTTGGGCTCATGGCGTACATCCAGGGGCCCGACTTTCCGACCGCAGGCGTGATCTGTGGGCGCGCCGGCATTCGCGACGCGTACGAAACCGGCCGGGGCTCGCTCACCGTGCGCGGCACCGTGGAGTTCGAGGACGTGGAAGGCCGCGAGGCGATCATCATCACCGAGCTGCCCTACCAAGTGAACAAGGCGCGGCTGCAGGAGTACATCGCCGAGCTGGTGAAGGACAAGAAGCTGGAGGGCATCTACGGTCTGCGAGACGAGAGCTCCCGCACCGGCATGCGTGTGGTGATCGAGCTCAAGCGGGATGCCATCCGCGAGATCGTGCTCAACTCGCTCTACAAGCACACCGCGCTGCAAAACACCTTCGGCGTGATCCTGCTCTCCATCGTGTCGCAGCGCCCGAGGGTGCTCAACCTCCGGGAGATGATCTACTACTACTTGGCGCACCGGCGCGAGGTCACGGTGCGCCGCACCCGCTACGAGCTCAAGAAGGCCCGCGAACGGGCCCACATCCTCGAAGGCCTCCGCATCGCGCTCGACCACATCGACGCCGTGATCGCCCTCATCCGCGCCTCCCGGACCACCGATCTCGCACGGCTCGGGCTCATCGCGGAATTCGGCCTCTCCGAAACGCAGGCGCAGGCCATCCTCGAGATGCGCCTGAGCCGCCTCACCGGGCTGGAGCGCGACAAGATCGAAGAAGAGTATGCCGAGCTCTGCCGACAGATCGAGTGGCTCGCAAGTGTGCTGGGCGACGAAACGAAACTCTGGGGAGTGATCCGCTCGGAGCTGGTCGCGCTCCGCGAAAAACACGCCGATCCGCGCCGCACGCGTATCGAAGACAGCGCGAGCGACATCAACCGCCTCGACCTCGTGGCCGAGGAAGACCAAGTGCTCACGATGTCCAATCTCCAGTACATCAAGCGCACACCCATGAGCGAGTACCGCACGCAGCGGCGCGGCGGCGTGGGCAAGACCGGCATGACGGCCCGCGACGGCGATTTCGTCCGCGACGTCTTTGTGGCGAACACCCACGGCAAGCTGCTCTTGTTCACGAACACGGGCCGGATGTTCCTGCTCCCGGTGATCGAGGTGCCCGAGGCGGCTCCGGCCGCGCGCGGCAAGCCCATCCAGAACCTCGTCACCTTCGCAGACGGCGAAACGGTGACCAGTGTAGTGCCCATCCGCGGGCTGAACGACGAAGGCGACCTCGTGTTCGCCACCCGCCGCGGGCTTGCGAAGCGTACGCCGCTCTCCGCGTACGCCAACGTGCGCGCCAACGGCATCATCGCTCTGGACATCGTCGAGGGCGACGAGCTCTTGAGTGTGGCGCACGCCGGCCCCGAGGCGGAGCTGCTCTTCAGCACCCGGCAAGGGCGGGCGATCCGCTTCCGGATGGACGACCCCGGCAAAGGCCTGCGCCCGCTTGGGCGTGTCTCGCGCGGGGTGCGCGCCGTTCGAGTAGACGAAGGCGACGGAGTGGTCGGCTTCTCGGTGATCACCGACTCCGCGGGCCGCTTCGTGTTCACGATGAGCGAACGAGGCTTCGCCAAGCGCACCTGGCTCGATGCCAGCGGAGCGCCCGCCGATCTGGGCGACGACGCCGAGGGGATCGAGGCGGGGGACGAGCCCGAGGAGTCCGAGGTCGAGGGCGGCGCCGACGGCGCGGCGCCCGACGGCGCGGCGCCCGACGGCGCGGCGCCTGCCGACGAGGACGGATCCAAGGGCTACCGACTCACCTCGCGCGGCGGCAAGGGCATTCTCGACATGAAGACCCGCAACGGCCTCGTCGTGGGCACGCTGATCGTCTCCGAGAGTGACCAAGTCTTTGTCGTGACCGACACCGGCCGCGTGATTCGCAGCCGCATCGCCGACGTGCGCGCCACCCGGCGCAACACTCAGGGCGTGCGGTTCATGCGCCTCGACGAGGACGAGCGCATCGTCTCGATCGCGCGCGTGCCCGAAGACGAGAGCGACGAGGGCGACGCCGTGGCCGAGGCCGTAGCCGAGTAGTTCACGTGGAACGACCCAACGCCCCTACCGTGGCCGCCTTCGAGAGTGCGCTCCCGAACGACCCTCGCTCGTTGCGCGGGCAGATGTTCGGGCACGCCTGCGCCTTCGCAAACGGCAACATGTACTTCGGTACGTTCGGGCAAACCCTAGTGGCCCGCGTAGGTGAAGCGCGTACCGCCACCCTCCTCGCCGCGTACGCCCGCGAGGCGTTCGAGAACACGGCGACGCTGCCCCCGAAGGTGAAGAAGGCGCCGAAGGCGAAGGCGGGCACGTCGAATTTGCGGGCCGGCCGCGCCAACGAGGCGTAGGATAGGCGCGCTCCCCGAGTCGCCCATGCCTTCGCTTCTTCTCCTCTCCGCCCTCGTTGCTTGTGCGCCCGTCACCGACCTTGACACGAGCCCGTCGGAGTCGGAGGACACGGGCGATAAGCCCGACCCCAACGAAAACCTCGATGGGATGGTGAACAGTTGGTTCCCCGAAGACTACGCGCCGGAGAACCTGGCGCGGGTGGTCTTTGTGGGCGACTCCATCACGGCGGGCGACGGCGCCAGCAAAGCCAAGCTCGCCTACACCAAACTGCTCGAAGACAACCCGGACGACACGTGGCCCACGGGTGAGGAGCTCGACCTGGACGCGCTCTACGACGAGAGCCCGGAGATCATCGACGAGTCTCTACCCGGGGCCACCACCGCCTCGCTCGTCTCCAAACAGCTCCCCCACGTCACGGAGGCGCTCGGCGACCAGGTGAGCGGAGTCACCGCCGTGATCGTGACGATCGGCGGCAACGACGTACAAACGCTCATCGCGCGGCCCAACGACACGGAGGAGACCACGGAGGGCATTCTGGAGAACCTCGGGGAGTTCTACGACTACTTCCAAGACGCGGAGCGCTTTCCCGACGGCAGCGTGATCTACTTGGCCAACGTGTACGAACCAAGCGACGGAGTGGGCCAGGTGGACGGCTGTTTCGGTGGGTTGAACCTGGAGTCGGTGCTCGGCTCGCTCGACTACGTGAACGCCGCCACTCTCGAACATGCCAAGGAGCGGAACGTGGCGTGGATCGACATGCACGGCCACTTTCTGGGCCACGGATTTTACGCCGAAGACGAGGACAACGACTACTACGAGGAGAACGATCCAACCGAGTGGTTCGACTCCGACTGCATCCACCCGAACGACCGCGGGCACCACGAGATTCGCCGCCTGATGTGGTACGGACTCGCAGGGCTGCCCTTCCCGGGAGACGAGCCGGTCAGCGCCGAGTAGGGCCCCGGAGGGATAACGGGGCGCCATGCTCCGGCCCCTCGCTTCGCTCGCCCTTGCCCTCGCCGCCGCGCCCGCCTTCGCCGCGCCCACCCGCGCGCCCGCACCGGTCGAAGACCCCTGGAGCAGCATGGTGCAGGCCGCCACGCCGGCGGTCATCTCCATCGACATCCTGAGCACGCGGGCCTTTGACACCGGGAACGCCGGGCACAGCTTCGCAACCGGTTTTGTGGTCGACGCGGAGCGCGGAATCATCCTCACGAACCGCCACGTCGTCACGCCGGGGCCCGTGAAGAGCGAGGGCATCACGCAGAACAACGAAGTGGTCCCGCTGCGCGCGATCTACCGCGATCCCGTCCACGACTTCGGATTCTACCAGTACGACCCCGCCGCGCTCCGCTACACCAACGTCAACGCCCTGGTGCTCGACCCCGCTGGCGCCCGAGTGGGGATGGAGATTCGTGTGCTCGGCAACAACGCCGGCGAAAAACTCTCCATCCACAGCGGCACCATCGCGCGCCTCGACCGCGACGCGCCCCGCTACGGCAAGGGGTACAACGACTTCAACACCGCCTACATCCAAGCCGCGGCCGGCACCACGGGCGGCAGCTCGGGTTCGCCGGTGCTCGACATCCACGGTCGCGTCGTGGCGCTGAACGCGGGCTCCCGGCGCGACAGCGCCGCTTCCTTCTACCTGCCGCTGCACCGGGTGGCGCGGGCGCTGGCCCTGATCCAAGCCGGCCACCCGGTGACCCGCGGCAGCGTACACGCGGTGTGGCGCAACACGCCGTGGGAGGAACTGCAGCGCCTCGGGCTCCGGCCGGAGACCGAGAAAGCCGCGCGGCAGCGCAATCCCGACGCGACCGGACTCCTCGTCGTGCGCGAGGTGGTGCCCGACGGGCCGGCACACGACGTGCTGAAGGTCGGCGACATCGTCGTGGGCCTCGATGGCACCCCGCTCGATGGCTTCCCGCGACTCGAAGCCGCCCTCGACGACCATGTGGGCGGCACGCTCAAGCTCTCGCTGGAGCGCGCCGGAGCCCCCCTCGACGTGGAGATCGCCGTGACCGACCTCCACGCCGACACGCCCAGCGCCTACCTCGAAGTGGGGGGCGATCTCCTCCACGATCTGAGCTTCCAGCAGGCGCGCAATCACCTCGTGCCCGTTCGAGGGGTCTACGTGGCCGCCGCTGCCTACGGGCTCCGCCACGGCGGGGTGCCCGACAGTGCGCGAATCGACTATGTCGCCGGCGAGGAAACCCCCGATCTCGCCGCGTTGGAGGCCATCCTCGCCCGACTGCCGGCGAACACCCGCGTGCCGGTTCGTTACGTTACCCTCGACGAGCCGAACCGGGCGAAGCTCGCGTCTTGGCGAATCGATCGCTCCCTTTTTCCGGCGCAGCACTGCACCCGCGACGACGCAACCGGCCGCTGGCCCTGTGTCGCGCTGGCGGCGCCCCCCCCAGAAGTCCCGGCACAGCCCGCTCCCGTCACCCTTCCCCAGCCTCCCCCGGGGCCACCCGGCAAGGTCGCGAGCGCCTTGGTTTGGGTGGAGACGAGGCTACCCTTCGTTCTGTCAGGCAACGAAGGAGACTTCTACTCGGGGGTTGGCCTCGTGATCGACGCGAAAGCTGGGCTGGTAGTGGTGGACCGCGACACCGTCCCGCAGGCCCTCGCGGAGGTGAGCCTGCTCGTGGGCGGCGCCGTGCGCGTGCCCGCCCGCCCGGTGTATTTCCACCCCGAACACAACCTCGCGGTGCTGCAGTACGACCCCAAGCTGCTCGGCGGAACCACGCTCGGCGAGGCCCGGCTCCAACCGGCGCGCCAGGCCCCCGGCACCGCTGTCTGGCAGGTCGGACTCAACGGACGACTGGAGTACGCCTGGAGCCAAACGCGGGTGCGCGAGTACCGCCCCTTCACGCTTTACTCCCCCGACGCGCCGCAGTACCGCGACTTCAACATCGACCTCCTCGCCACCCAGGATGAACCGCTCGAGCGAGGGGGCGTCGTGGTCAACCGGAAGGGGGAGGTGGTCGCGCTCCTCGCGTCGTTTCTAACGGGCTCGGGCAAGAGCCAGTCCTCCGGCTTCCGCGGCCTGCCGGCAGACATCGTGGCCGAAGTGGCCACCGCGCTGCGCTCAGGAAGGGCCTCGCCAGACCGCACGCTGGGCGTCGCCTGGGCAACTCTGCCGTTAGCCCTCGCGGTGGACCGGGGACTCTCCCCCGCGGAGGCCGCCACCCTCCTCCGCGCCGGAGAGTCACGCATCCTCGCGGTCACCCACGTTTCGGCCACCAGTCGAGCCAGCGGCCTCGTGGTGGAAGGCGACCTGCTGCTCGACGTTTCGGGCACCCCCACATCGGACTGGCGCAAGCTGGAGACCGGCGCGGAAGTGTTGACGCTGCGAGTGTGGCGCCAGGGGGGCGTCGTTTCGTTGGCCGTGCCCACCACCGTAGTCAATACCCGCGGGCTCGACCGTGCCGTACTCTTCGCGGGGGCGCTCGTGCAGCAGATCTCCGAGGAGGCGGGGCTGCAGGCGGGGGTGGCCGGCAGCGGGGTGTACGTGGGATGGCGCTGGTTCGGCGGACCCGCCGATCGGTACGACCTGAGCCCCAGCTGGCGCATCCTCGCTGTGGACGGCCAGCCGGTCGCCGACCTCGATGCGTTCGCGGCCGCGGTGAGGAACAAGCCCGACGGTGCCAACGTACGGCTGGAGGGCGAAAACCTCGATGGTCGCCCGGGGGTCGTCACCCTGCGCCTCGACCTCGACTACTGGCCCACGACCGAGCTGCGCAGGTCGGGCGAGCGCTGGTCGCGAGCGCTCCTAAAGTAGCCGGTCACAGGAAGGTGAGGACCAGCGACGCCAGCGTGCTGTGGTCAAGCGACTGGTAGCCTTCGACCGGAACATTGTCGAAGGCGAGGACATGGCTCAACTTCAGGCTCACGCGGCCGGTGAGTGAGGAGGTGACCGCTGCCGTGTTGTTGAGCCGGAAATCTTCGTAGTCGAGCAGGCTCTCGTAGACCTCAACGGTGTCCTCGAAGGACACGTGCGAATTGAAGGCATATTTCCCACCGATCTGCAGGCGCGCCGAGGGTACGGTCTGCGCGTTCGGCACGACTTCGTCCACGAAATCCTCGCGCGCGATGTCGACCCCGAGCTCGGCCTTCAGGACCGCCGTGGGCCGGGCGACGAAACTCCGGGACACGCCGAACTGGCCGTTCACCCGGAAGTCGTAGCCTGCGAAGGAGTCCGTGAACGCCCCACCCAACGCATAGAGGCTGTAGGTGGAGCCGAGGAACCGATCGTACCGGAGCGTTGCCGCTTCCCGCTCCGCCGTCTTCACGAAGTCGGCTCGGCGCTCGGCGTCGTTGAGGCGACCATCGCCGTCGGTGTCGATCCGCGACTGCCCCCAATTCACCCCGAATGTGCCGCCCACCGCGTTGTCTCCCCACCGATACGACGCACCTCCTTGGCCGGTCAGCGCCATCGACTCGGTGTTGCCGAAGGAGAGGATGCCTCCCAGCTCGGCAGCGGCGAACGCTTCGGGGGACTTCCTCACCTCCGCCTCGGCGCGAGCCCCGACAAACGTGGACTCTTCGGCGAGCGCGAACGGCAGGAGGAGGAGGAGCATGCCCCGTCCTAACCAGCCCGCGCGGCGGCCCTGACCGGGCATCGGGATAGCCTCGCGGATGGCATCCTGGACGACCGGCTCCGCCGATCTCGTGGCCGAGTGGGGGCTGGACCCCGCCGTGGATTACCTCAACCACGGCAGCTTCGGGGCCACGCCCCGCTCGGTGCTCGCGGTGCAGACTGCGCTTCGCGAGGAGATGGAGCGTGAGCCGGTGCACTTCCTCGGCCGGGAGCTGCCCGCGCGCCTCGATGCCGTGCGTGCCCGCCTCTCAACGTTCCTGAACGCCGATGCCGCCGGCCTGGTCTTGGTGCCCAACGCGACGCACGGCGTGCAGGCCGCGCTGGAGAGCCTCGACTGGCGCGAGGGCGACGAGGTGGTGCGCTGCGATCACGGCTACAACGCCGTGAGGCGTGCGCTGGTCCGGCTGGAGCACCGCCACGGCGTGCGGCAGGTGGCCGCGGTGCTGCCCTTTCCCATCCAGCGGCCCGAACAGGTGGTCGAGGCCTTCGCCGCCGCCTTCTCGCCCCGCACCCGCCTCGTGATCGTGGACCACGTGACCAGCGCCACCGCGCTCGTGCTCCCCGTGGCCCAACTCGTGGACCTCGCGCGCTCCCGCGGCGTCGCCGTACTCGTAGACGGCGCCCACGCGCCGGGACTGCTCCCGCTGACGATTTCGGAGCTGGCTCCAGACTTCTACACGGGAAACCTTCACAAGTGGGTGTGCGCCCCCAAAGGCGCAGCGTTTCTCTGGGTGCATCCCGATTGGCGTCAGCGAGCGCACCCCACCGTCACCAGTCACGGCTACGAGCTGGGGCTCGCCGCCGAGTTCGAATGGACCGGCACGTTCGACCCCACAGCGTGGCTGGCGGTGCCCGCCGCGCTCGACCGACTCGAAGCCTTGGGGTTGGACGACGTTCGCGCCAGCAATCACGCGCTGGTCCAGGAGGGCCGGCAGCGACTCGCTCACGCCCTCGGTGTCGACCTTCCCCACCCCGACGACCCCACGTGGTACGGGCCCATGGCCGCCGTGCAGGTGCCGTGGGCAACCCCGGCGGACGGCCCCCTCCTGACCGCGCGGATGTACGGCGAGCACCGCATCGAGGTGCCCTTCACCAGCTACGACCACCGTTCGTTCGTACGAATCAGCGGGCAGCTCTACAATCGGCCCGAGCAATACGTGCGTCTGGCCGATCTGCTCCGCTCCTGGCGCTGAGGGCGCTGCGGTTGCCGAAGCTGGCGCCCACCTGCAGCATCATTCCCCACATGACGAGATCCTCGCGGTCGCTGAGGTTGGCTCCGAAACCCCGGTAGCCGCTGGCCTCGAGGGCGAGAAGGCCGCGGGCGGCGGGCGTCAGCTCCGGCCGCCACGACAGCCCGCCACCGTACTGTACCCACGGAAAGACCTCGTCCCCGACGTTGAGGATCGGGTTCACCTTTGCCGCCAGGTAGGGGCGAACGTCTCCGCCCACGTGGCGCGAGACCACGAGGCCGGCATGAACCCCGATCAGGCCTCCCTCATTGCCAACTTGCCCGTACCCATCCACCCCGCCGAGGAGGCTGAGCGTGACCGGCGCTTCGTCGAGGACCCGGCCCTGAACTTCGATCTCGACAACCCCCACAGGGTTGCCTTCGAGCGAGTCCGCGGCCACGCCGCCGGCGAGCGCCACCGCCACCCCCTCCGAGAGGCGTTGCCGGCCCTGAAAGCCCACCACCGCGGTGTCGGCGAGGGGCATCGCGGCGCCGGCGAAGCCCGGAAACACGCCTCCGACCGCGCTCAGCTCCGTGGCCTCGGGCATGCCGCCGTCGAAGCGAAGGCCGTACACGGCTGCTGGTACACAGCCCGCAGCGAGGAGGAACAAGCCCATACCCGCCGTGTAGCGGTTAACGACCCGGCCGGCCGTAAGTTTCCGCTACGGCCCCCCGTTCCGCCCATGATGCTCCTCCTCGCCGGTCCCGTCTTCGCCGCCTCCCTCGCGGTGCTCCCCCTCGATGCGCGCGGGGTGTCTGGGGACGAAGCGGCGGCCGCCACCGACACGCTCCGGGACGCGCTGGCCTTGGAGCGCCTCGAGGTGTCCCTAGCCACCGCAGCCGCTGCCGCCCTCGCCGCCGGCCACGAGGAGGCGTTGGAGCAGGCACGCACGCGCTACGCGGAAGGGCGGGTCCTGTTCTCGAAAGGCCGTGCGAAGGAGGCCGTAGCGGCGCTCGACGAAGCCGCGCGCCTGCACCTCGGGGCCGGCTCGGGGTGGGCGCGGCGAAGTGAACTGGCCGACGTGGCGTGGAGCCTCGCCGAAGCGCGACTCTCGCTGGGCGACACGCTGCTCGCCCGCGAAGACCTCACGGCGCTCGCCACCTTCTGGCCGGGCTACGCGGCCACGCACCCCGCGGTGAGGGGCACAGCCGCGAAGATGCTGGCAGAGGTGGACGCCGGCCTGGCCCGCACGGCTTGGGCTCCCCCCGACGACGACACCGTCCTCGGGCTGCTTTCTGCCCTCGGTACCGACGCGCTGGTGGTTGGCGTCATCCGCGCGGATGGCGACGTCCACCTCTTGCTCTACAAGCTCGACGGCGAGGCCCATACCGTAGATGCCTCCGTGGAGCTTCCGGTGAACGCGGCTGGGCTCGACTGGGAGGAGCTCGCCGGGCAGCTCGCCGGGCAGCTGAGCGCCGCGCCCGTTGCGGCGGCAGCCCCTCCGGAGCGAACCGGCAGCACCACGATCGCCCCCGCCGCGCCACGGACCACCACGAAGTCCGCCTCGGGCGGCCGCGACGAGCCCGTTCGTATCAAGACGGGGCGGGCCGTCCGCATCGAAGACGGGCCGATCACCAGCCGTTGGTGGTTCTGGGTTGGGCTGGTCGCCGTCGTAGGCGGGGGCACCTCCGCTGCGATCGCTGCGGCCCAGCCGGCACCCGTGTTGACCGTGCACGAGTCCGCGGAATGGAGCCTCATCGTCACGCCCCCCTGACCCCGCAACGATTGACAAACAGCGGCTGAACCCGTAGGTTCGGCCGTTCGCCCAGCCAAGGGAATCTATCCATGCGCGTCGTATGCGATAACTGCGGTGCATCCTATAAGATCCCCGACTCCAAGCTCACGCGCGACGTGAACAAGGCCACGTGCCGGAAGTGCGGAAGTCCCATCCTCATCCGGCGCCCGGATCAGGCGCCGGCCCCCGAAGGCGATCCCCAAGCGGAAAGTGCGGCAGACGAACGGACGTTGATCACCAGCGCGGCCGAGCTGGAAAAGCAAGCCCGCGCCCGCGCGACGCCCCCCAGCGACGATGGCAGCATGGATCCGCGACCCACCCAGGTGTCGCCCGACAACTCCGGAGCAGAGTCCACAGTGCCTCGCGCCGCCCCCGCGGCCCCCAAGCCCGAGGGCGGCGAGCGCGACACCGTGGTGCAGGCGCCCGAGCCCGAGCCCCCTCCCCCCTTCGTGCCTGCCGCGTCGCCGTTTCCGCCCCCGCCAGGCGGACCGCCAGGCGCACCTCCAGCGGGGCCGTCCGTAGGTCCCCCGCCGCCGCCAGCGAAGCGAGGCGCGCCGCCGCCGCGCGCGCCTCAGCCGCCTCCGATCGCGGTTCGGCCACCGGCCGCTGCCCCCCCGCCCCCGGCGGAGTCCGTCGCCTCGCACCATGATCCGCGCGGCGACCTCACGTTCGCCATGCTTCTTGCCGGGGTCGGCCTGTTCGGCGCCCTCATCCACGTCGCCGGGGCCTTCCTCGTGTTGAGCCCCATCGGCGCCATCGGCACCTTCATGTCGGTCTTCGGATGTGCGGGCGCCGCCCTGATCATCCTCACCGGTGGGCGCGGTGTTCGACCGGCCAGCATCGTGCTGGGAGTGGCCGGCGGTTTCTTCCTCGCCGTCATCCTCGGCTTGGCACACTTTCTCGCGGGTGGCGGCCTCTCCGCGATGGGCGGCCCCTCGCCGGAGGTCGCCCCGATCGCCCGCCCGGTCGTCGCCCCCCCAGCCGAGGCCGCAAAGCCTCCCGTCGAGGCCGCAAAGCCTCCCGTCGAGGTCGCAACGCCTCCCGTCGAGGTCGCAACGCCTCCCGTCGAGGCCGCGCCCCCCGTCGCGGTGCCGCCTCTCGTCGAAGCGCCCAAGGCCGTTGCCGTGGCGCCCAAGCCCGTGGAGGCCCCCAAGCCGGCCCCGGCGAAGGCGGCCCCCCCCCCCGAACGCATCGCTCCCAAGCCGGAGGCCGCGGTCAGCAAGCCGAAACCAGCGCCCGCGAAGGGTGCCGAACCGGCCGACGAGGGCCCGTCGCCGCAGGCCGCCACGCTCGACACGCGGGTGATCGACACCATGATGAAGAACAACAAGGGTGTGAAACTCTGCTACATCAAGGAGCAGAAGGCCAGCGGCGACTTTCCGAGCGGCGTGAAGGTGAAGATGACCGTCCAGACTTCGGGCAGCGTGTCGTCGGCGAAGATTCCGAGCGGCGACTGGAAGGGAACCGACTTCGATGCCTGTTTGTCTTCTGCGGTGAAGGCCATCGCCTTCCCCCCGTTCGAAGGGGATCCGTTGTCACTCACCTACGCGTTCCCGAACTTCTGAGGCCTCCGGGGCGGCGCCATCGCGGCAGGGAATCCCCCGAGGGCTGCTTGCGCAAGCCGTCCTTTCGGGTGAAACGGCGACCCCTCCGCTCCCAGGTGCCGTCGTGAATCTGCGCAACCTCGCCATCATCGCCCACGTCGACCACGGCAAGACCACGTTGGTCGATGGGCTCTTGCGTCAGGCCGGCACCTTTCGCGCCAACGAGACGGTGACCGATCGGGTGATGGACTCGATGGACCTCGAGCGGGAGCGCGGCATCACCATCATGGCCAAGGTGGCGTCGATCCTCTACGGCGACACCAAGATCAACATCGTCGACACGCCCGGCCACGCCGACTTTGGCGGCGAAGTGGAGCGCACGCTCAAAATGGTCGACGGTGCGATGCTGCTCGTCGATGCAAGCGAGGGTCCGCTTCCCCAAACCCGGTTCGTGCTGCGTAAGGCGCTGGAGCAGGGGCTCAGCATCATCCTCTGCGTCAACAAGATCGATCGGCCCGACGCCCGAATCCAAGAGGTCGTGAACGAGGTGTACGATCTCTTCATCGATCTGGGCGCCAACGACGAGCAGATCGACTTCCCGATCCTCTACTCCGTGGCCCGCGATGGCTGGTGCAGTGCTGTGCAGGGGGAGAAGGGCGAAAACCTCAAGGCGATGTTCGATACGATTGTGGCCCGCATCCCGCCGCCGCGCGCGAAGTCGGAGGGCAGTCTCCAAGCGATGGTGAACCAACTCGACTACGACAACTACGTGGGTCGACTGGCGATCGTTCGCGTCGCCACCGGCGCGATCCGCGAGAAGAGCGATGTGGCGTTGGTCGGTGCGGATGGGGTGCCCAAGAAGGTGCGGGTGGCCTCGCTCTTCCAGTTTGAGGGCCTGCGTCGCGTGGCCGCGACGGAGCTGGTGGCGGGCGACATCGGAGCCATCGCGGGGATTCCCGACGTGAACATCGGCGACAGCTTCACCGCCATCGACGACCCGCGCCCCCTGCCGCGCCTCACCGTCGACGAGCCCACGATCGGCATGACCTTCTCCGCCAACACCTCGCCGCTGGCCGGCAAGGAGGGCAAGTACGTGACGGCGCGCCAGATCCGCGAGCGGCTCGAGAAGGAAAAGATGATGAACCCGGCGCTCCGGATTGAGGAGACGGGAACCTCAGAGAGCATGCGGGTGTTCGGCCGTGGGGAGCTGCAGCTCGGCATCCTCATCGAAACGATGCGCCGCGAGGGCTTCGAGATGAGCGTGTCGCGGCCGGAGGTGCGGTTCGTGGAGAAAGACGGGGCCCAGCTCGAGCCCTACGAAGTGGCCCAGCTCGACTTCCCTGAATCCTTCATGGGCGTAGTCACGCAGAAGATGGCCACCCGGAAGGGGCGGATGACGGAGATGAAGATCGACGGGAGCGGGCGCGTGCGCCTGTTCTTCCGCATCCCCTCCCGCGGCCTCATCGGCTTTCGCGGAGAGTACCTCAACGACACCCGCGGCCAGGGCCTGCTCAACACACTCTTCGACGGCTACGACGCCCACGCAGGGTTCATCCAGAGCCGCTCGAACGGCTCACTCATCGCCGACCGCCTCGGCGAGGCCACCACGTACGCGCTGTTCCACCTCCAGCCGCGCGGGCGAATGTTCGTCAGCCCGCAAACGGTGGTGTACGAGGGGATGATCGTGGGCGAGAACTCAAGGGACAACGACATCAACATCGACTGCACCCGCGAGAAGCAGCTGAACAACATTCGCAGCGCGGGCGCCGACGAAAAGCAGATCCTCATCCCACCCATCCAGATGAGCCTCGAGAAGTCGTTGGAGTACATCTCCGAAGACGAGCTCGTGGAAATCACGCCTTCGGCCATCCGTCTCCGCAAGCGCGTACTTCCGAAAAACCTCCGGAGCGTGGTGCGCGGCGAACGCGACAGCTGAGCGGCCACCGGTCAACCGATGGCGGGTAGCCTGTGGATAGGGCTACATTCCCGCGATGCTGTTCTTCGCGGCGACCGTGGCCTGCAATGCCGAGCAGCCACGTGAGGAAGACTCGGCCGATACCGCGGCCGCTAGCCCGACGGTGTTCGACTCCACCTACGACGTGGTCGTCGTGGGCAGCGGGCCGGCCGGGGCGGCAGCGGCGATCGAGGCGACAACGGCCGGCGCCTCGGTCGTGATGTTCGAGCGCGAAACGACGCCCGGGAGGGGAGTGCGGCTGGCGGGTCAGGCGTACGGCACGGGTACACCCTGGCAGACCGAGCAGGGCGTGGTGGACTCCCTCGAAGAGGCTCAGGCCGACTGGACGTTGACCACCGGGGAAGACGGTCAGAGCGAGAGCGTGACCGCCTACCTCCTCGGCACGAGCGAAACGCTGTCCTGGCTCGATGAGCACGGCGCCGGCGTCAGCGGCCCTAGGGCGGCCAGCGGGGAGGGCACCAAAGCGCGGATCCATGATTTGGGCTGGCCGGGAGAGGGCACGCCCTTCGAGCAGATCACCACCGGAACCGCCTACACCCTGAGAACGGGAGTGGAGGTCACCGGGCCAGCGCTGCAAGACGGTGCGGTGGTGGGCGTTTACTGGCGCGACATGGCCACGGGGGAGACGGGCGCCACGGCCGCCTCCGGCGGTGTGGTGGTCGCGACTGGCGGATTCTTGCGAGACCTCGCCGCGGTCGCCGAGGTGCGGCCAGATCTCGTGGCGCTCGACCCCATTTTCGAGACGCTGCCCTCATCGAACGGAGGCGGGACCCCCTTCTTCACCGCGGTGGGCGCGGCTCGACACCGGCCCGAAGACATCGGCGCGTACGTACACTCCGTAGAGGACCCGCGCACGACTACTGGAGAAGCCCTCATCCTCGGCCAGACCCCGTCGTATGTGCTCGTGGGCGCCGACGGCCAGCGGTTCATCGGCCAGAAGTCGCTCGGCTCCTTCGACGTGGTCGGGTTGGCCCCCGAACAGGGAGTGTGGCTCGTGGCCGCGATCGACGATCCCGACACCCTGACGTTTTCCCCTCCCGCCTACAACTGGGCCACGCTCGTTGTTCCCGAGTACTACTCGTTCGGCGAGGTGCTGGAGTTGGGCTCCGACGAGCTGGTCCGGGACCCCGATCTGGCCGTGGCCGCTTCGGTGGCGGGGGTCGACAGCTCCGTCATTCAGGAGGTGTGGGAGTACAACGACCTCGCGCTCACCTCCCAGACCGACGAGTTCGGGGATGACCTGATCCCGACCGACCAGCTGCGGGGCGCTGTCTGGGTCTTCGTGCGCGTGCGCGCTGGCTTGGCCAAGAACTTCGGCGGCGTGCTCACGGACACGGCCGGCCGGGTGCTCACCCCCGAGGGCACGCCGGTGCCGGGGCTCTGGGCGGCGGGAGAGTGCGTAGGCATGGTGCCCGGCGGCGGAGCGGGCAGGGGCTTTTCGGGGAGCGCTTCGGCGCTGTACTACGGGGGCCGCCTCGGGGGCGCAGGCGCCGCCGCGCGCCGCCCGACCGCTCCCTGAGCCGCGGGTTAGCCGGACCCCCATGTACGACCACGCCAAGGCCCCGCTCAACGCTGCCCTCACCGCCATCCGTGAGGCGGGCACGTGGAAGGAAGAGCGGGTGATCACCTCCCCGCAGCAGAGCCGAATCCGCGTTCGGAGCGGCGCGGAGGTGCTCAACTTCTGCGCCAACAACTACCTCGGGCTCGCCGATCATCCCGCCCTGCTCGACGCCGCACATGCCGCGCTCGACTCCCACGGCCTCGGCATGGCCAGCGTACGCTTCATCTGCGGCACGCAAGACATCCACAAGGAGCTCGAAGCCGCCGTTTCCCGGTTCCTCGGCACCGACGACACCATCCTCTACAGCTCCTGCTTCGACGCCAACGGAGGCCTGTTCGAAACCCTCTGCGGGGAAGACGACGCCATCATCTCCGACGAACTGAACCACGCCAGCATCATCGACGGCATCCGTCTCGCCAAGGCGAAACGCCTCCGCTACAAACACCTCGACCTCGCCGACCTCGACGCCCAGCTCACCTCCGTCGCCGACGCCCGCATCAAGCTGGTGGCCACGGACGGCGTGTTCTCCATGGATGGGGACATCGCCCCCCTCGCCGACATCTGCGACGTGGCGGAGCGCCACGGGGCGCTGGTGATGGTCGACGACAGCCACGCCACGGGGTTCGTGGGCCGCACCGGCCGCGGCAGCATCGAACATTGCGGGGTGATGGGCCGCGTGGACATTGTCACCAGCACGCTGGGAAAGGCCCTCGGCGGCAGCCAAGGCGGCTTCACCAGCGGCCGGCAGGAGGTCATCGACCTGCTGCGCCAGCGCAGCCGCCCCTACCTGTTCAGCAACACCGTCGCGCCCCCGATCGTGGGCGCCGCAATCAAGGTGTTCGAGCTCCTGTCAGCGAGCACGGAACGCCGGGATCGCCTCGAAATCAACACGGCGCACTTCCGCGCGGCCATGACCGCCGCCGGGTTCCAACTCCGACCGGGTGTCCACCCCATCTGCCCGATCCTCTTGGGGGATGCCCGGCTCGCCACGGAGATGGCCACCCGCCTCCTCGCCGAAGGCATCTACGTGATCGGCTTCAGCTTTCCGGTCGTGCCGAAGGGTCAGGCCCGCATCCGAGTGCAGCTCAGTGCCGCCCACACGATCCCCGACATCGATCAGGCGGTGGCGGCGTTCGTGAAGGTGGGGCGCGAGCTGGGCGTCGTGGCCTGACGGCGCCGCTCGCCTACTTCTTCACGGCTTTCGGCGCTTCGACGTTCAGCTCGATGCGGTCGCTGTAGAGGGTGGCGTAGACCTGCGGGCCTTCCTTCATCATCCAGCCGAGGGTGACCACGAGGTCTTCCGCTTCTCGCCCCTTGATGAACTCAGCGTAGGACTTCTCACCCGCGCTGGCGGCGAGCTCCAAGCGGCCAAACGCGCCGCCACCGCCACCGCTCCCCGAGTTGCCCACCACCGCGGAGAACACTGCCGCGTGAAGACTGCCCAGAGAAGAGCGGCGCCCAAACTCGGAGCCGTTCTGCAGCTCGTAGATCCCGGAAGTGTTGCAGAGAATCTCCACTTGGCTGAGGCCCTGCTTGTCGAGGAGCGTCACCAAGGCGGATTGCGCTTGGAGCGTCTCGGGCACCTTCCCAAGCACGCCGGCGGTGAGCGCCGCACCGCGGCCGTTGATGACGTCGGCGTTGCTGAAGATGGCGGGCTTCGCCATCCAGTCCGCGGCTGCTGGCTTGGCGGCGACAGGGGCCGGCACCAGTAGGAGGAGAGTCACGACGAACGCGGACGAGCGGAAGGAGGTCATGTGCGCGGCTAACGCGAGTGCGGCAGCATGGGGAACTTTGTGCGGGAACGGGCACGCCGCGTGGGTTACCGAGCATTCGTGGCCAAGCTGCTGCTGACTGGGGTGACCGGACGGGTCGGGCGCCTGTTGTTCGGGCCGCTGGGCGCGCTCGGGCATGAGCTGAGCGTGATGGTACGTCCGCGGGGCGCGTTTGCGGCCGACGCACGCGCGACGGCCGTGGGCGCGGGTGAACTGCCGCTCGTCGAGGCGGAACTGGGAGGGCGAACGGGCGCCCTGATGAGCGGCAGTTGGGAGGTGGTCGTTCACGCCGCCCTCGACGGCGCGTTCTTCCCCCAGGACGCCCGCGGCCAGCGCCGACGGAACGTACACGGCGCGCTAGAGCTCATCTCGGCGCTGCGCCCCCGGCGCTTTGTACTCCTCTCCACGGTGCACGTCGCGGGCGCGCGCGGCGGGCGGGCGTACGAGGGCGAGTACGACGTCGGCCAATCCTTCCACAACGCAGGCGAGGAGGGGATGTTGGAGGCCGAGCTGGCCGTGCGGGCGGCGTGCGCCCGCATCGGGACGGAGGCGCTCGTGCTGCGCCTCGGCCATGTAGACGGCCTCGACAGCCAAGGCCATCCCGACTGCTTCACCACGCTAGGTGGGTTCCTCGCCACGGAGGCCTGGAACCCTCGCAACTGGCGCAGCCAGCTGCGCGTGCCCGGAATCCGGGGAGCCCGGCTTGCTCTCTCCCCGTCCGCTTGGGTCGGGGGGGCCGCCGCTGCGCTCGTCACGTCCTCCGCCGCCGCCGATCGTTCTTTCCACCTCCTTGCCCACCCGCCAACTCAGGAGGCCTTCTTCGCCGCCCTCGCCGACCGGACGGGGTTCCCGGGGCTCCGCGTGCAGACGCCGCGCCTCGGCGCCGTCCGCAACCCCACCCGCCTCGAAGCTCGCGCGCATGCCGCGCTCGGCCACCCCTTCGTGTACCTCGCCAGCGATCTCAGCTTCGACTGCACGAATGCCCACGGGCTCTTGGCCGATCTCGGCGTCTCCATTCCAGACCTCTCGGGCGCGGCACTCCGCGCCTATGTCGACCGACTCCTCGACACCTGAGCGCCCCGCTCAGGGGAACACAGATAGTTTGCGCTTTGCAGCCGAACTCCGGGCTATGTTCAACACATGATCCGTTCCTTATTGGCCACTCTCCTCCTCGCGGGCTGCCCCAACACCGACAAATCCGACAGCGATGACCCGAAGGTCGACTCCGGCGGCGAAACGGGCGGAGACTGTGCCGACACCGGAGGTCTGGTGTACGAGGACGCCGATGGAGACGGCTTCGGCGCGGGCGCCGCCTTCACCTCCTGCGAAACTCCGCCGCCGCATCCTGTCGAGAACGCCGACGACTGCGACGACGCAACTGCCGCCGTAAGCCCCCTTGGCGTAGAGGCCTGCAACGGATTCGACGACAACTGCGACGGCGTGACCGACGAGGGCCTGGGCAGCGACTGGTTCGCCGATGTGGATGGCGACAGCTACGGCGACCCAGGCTCCAGCACCCACAGCTGCACCGAGCCCGCGGGCCACGTGGCGGACAACACCGACTGCAACGATGCGGCGGCCGCCGTGAACCCCTCCGCGCTCGACCTCTGCTCCGGTGTGGACGAGGACTGCTCCGGCACCGCTGACGACCCGCTCACGGCCTCTTGGGTGGCCACGGACGGTACCGTCCTCGACGTCTCCGCTGCGCTCGCGGCAGGTACGGCCGCCGCTCCCACCACCATCGGCGACCAGACCGGCTACCAAGTCGAGGTCTCCGACGGCACGGTCTACCTCTGCGAAGGCACTTGGTACACCAAGATTGTACTTGCCAATCTCGGAAGTGATCTGAGTGTCGTGGGCATCGCCGGCCCCGACCTGACCACCCTCACGACCGGCGGAACGACCGGCGGCGCCACCGGCTCCGTGATCGCCGTGACCGACACCACCCTCACCATTGAGGGGCTCACGATTACGGGCGGTGTGGGCAGCGAAGACGGCACGAAGGGGGGCGGGATGGCCGTCGCTCAGGCGGGCGCCGTGAGCGCCGCGCCCAACGTCACGCTCCGCGACTCGATCATCACCGGCAACCGCACGGCCTACGGCGGCGGGGTGGCGCTCAAGGACTTCGCCTCGATGGCGCTCCATGACAGCCTGATCATCGGCAACGAGGCGACCGAGGTGGGCGGTGGGGTGTGGGTACAGGCCAACGGCGAGCTCAGCTGCGTAGGCACCGCGCTCGGCGCCGCCGGCATCGTGGGCAACTCCGCGCCGATCGCCGGTGGCTACTACTTCTCGAGCAAGAACGACGGCTCGATGGAGACGACCGGCTGTGACTGGGGGGATGCCGGCGTAGACGACAACGACCCCGAAGACATCGACCGCCAGCCACATGCCGACAACGCGTGGTGCTTCGGCAACGCCGCGGCCCTCACCGACACGGTCTACTGCGACCCCACGGGCTGCACCGGCACCGCGCCAGTGACCTGCGCGCCCTAATCTAGGCGCTCGAGTACCCCCTCCAGCGTGGGGCTCGTGCCGCCCCTGCTGCCCAGTTCGGCCAGCACCTCCGCCTCGTAGGCGTGCCCTCGCGGCCGCTCTACGTAGTGGACCGCCGCGCCAAGGAGTGCGGGCAGGACGAGGTCCAGCTCTACGATGTCACCGACCACGAGCGTTTCGGCCGGGGTGGTGCCCGTCTCGCTCCACACCCTCGACAACACGTCGAAGTACCGCCCGCGCCGCGGCAAGATCGGCCGTTGGAGTGACGGCAGCCGCCACCACACCGGCACGCCCGCCATCGCCGAGAGGTTGGAGCTAGGCTCGCTCACCTCAAATTTTCGTGCGTCACCGTCGACCTGTACCTGCACCGACAACGAAAGATGGGCCAGCTTCTCAGTGACCTTCGCCGTGCTGGAATTGGTCACGATGCGCACATGGGGAACTCGCCCCGCCACCTCCTCGATCACCCGCCGCGCCTCGGGCCGGAAGGTGGGCGTGATCTCCGCGTAGGCCGCGTGGTACAGCGCCCCACCCAAGGCGCTGCGCACGGCCTCGTGTGCCGGCTCCTCGCTCCCGAGGATCGGCAGGCGCTCGGCGCGGGCAAAGCGCGCGAGGGCGAGGGTAGCGGTGATGTAGGGGTCGGCGTCGCCCGGGGCCGTGGCGCCGCTGCCCATGTCCCAGCCCAGTTCGGGAGCCTCGGCCACGACACTCGCCAAGGCCTGGCGCCATGCGGGGAGCCGCACCGCGCCAAACAGCTCCCTCACCGCCCGAGTGTAGGCCGCTTCGAACTGGCGGCCCTCTGCGACGATGTCGGTGAGGGTTCCATCGAAGTCGAAGATGACGAGGCGTGTGGACATCGCGGCCCGCATAGCCCGACCGGCGGGGAAGGGGCGACGTGCGAAGCCCGGCAACGTGGGGGCGAGGCGGCTCCCGGCACGTCGCAGCGCCTCCGGGGGCGGCGCCTCTATCCGCGCCGGATCACCAAGCGCCCCGCCGCGTCGAGTCCCGGCGAGACCACCTGAATCCGTACGCCACCCGCCGCCGCGGCGGCGAGGGCCGGCCCATCGTGGGGGGGCGCCGTCTCCGTGGGGGTCCCCCCTTCCATTCCGATTCGGCAGCGGTACACGAAGCTGTCCGCCGCCGCGCCGTGAACGGCCGGGGCGGGGCCGAGCACATCGAGCGCGCCGAGCCGGGTGTGGGCGCGCAGGGAGCGGCTCGTCCACTGGGTGATGCCCCGCTGGGTGCGCGCCCGGAGCATCGCCAGGCCGAGCCGTTTCACCACGGATGCGGCGCCGCGACCCGCGGGCTCGGCGAACAGCGAAACGCCCATCACCTCGCCCTCCACGACCGTGGGAACCCCGCACCACGCGGCGGCGATCGCCCCGGTACCGTCCACGAGGAGGGCCACCGCACCCGGCATCACGTACAGGTCGGCCAGCACCCAGCCTGGCAACGCCAACGGGCCGGGAAAGGCCCGGGCGTTCGCCGCCGCGTAGGCTCGCACGAGTTCGGGGTGCGCTACGGCATCATAGAAGCGGGCAGGCACGCCCAAGGGGCACAGGTCGAGGGCGTCCCGGTTGGCAGCGTGGCCGAGCGCAGCGAGGTGAAGCCCGGCCCAGCGCTCAAAAAACTCGTTCACCTCCCGCTCGTCCACCATCCGCCCCCCCTATCGCCCCCATCGCGCGGCGCTCCTGGGCTACGTTGCCGCGGTGCGCCCCCCCGCCTTCGTTGCCCCCATCGCGCTGTTCGGCCTCCTCGGCCTCACCCCGGTGCAGGCCGAAACGCTCCTGCCCCCGCCCCCCCCTCCCGAGCTGCGAATCCACTTCATCGACGTGGGGCAAGGCGCAGCCACGCTCGTTGAGCTGCCCTGCGGCGCGATGCTCATCGACACCGGCGGCGAAGAAAACAACTCTTTCCACAGTGTACCGTCGCTCTTGGCCTATCTGGAGGCGTTTTTTGCGAGGCGCACCGACCTCAACCGGGTGCTCGACGTGCTGCTGCTTACCCACCCCCACATCGACCACGTTCGTGGCGCTACGGCCGTGCTCCAAGGCTTCACGGTCCGCTCGCTGGTGGAGGGTGGCCGCGAGGCGCTCCAGACTGACGCCGTGGTGGTGATGGCGGGCGTCCATGACTTCTTGCGGGCGCACCCGGAGGTGGAACACACGGTCGTCCGGCTCCGCGACTTCCCCGCGCCCGACGCCGCCCTCCGAACGCCGGGGCTCGACCCTTTTTTGCAGTGTGATGGGGTCGACCCGAGCGTGCAAGCCCTCTGGGGCGCCCTCGATGGCGACCCGGGCTGGGGCGAGAACGACTACGGCGGCGCGCACTTCGACAACGACAACAATCACAGCGTCGTGACCCGCGTAGACTTCGGCGCCGCCTCGCTCCTCGTCACGGGCGATCTCGAGGAGATCGCGATCAAGGAGCTCGTGCGCACGCGCGGCCCGCTGCTCGACGTCGACATCTACCAAGTGGGCCACCACGGATCGCACAATGGCACCACCACAGACCTTTTGGCGGCGATGACCCCGCAGTGGGCGGTGATGGAGGTGGGGCCCTCCACGCGCAAACACAGCTGGACCGCCTGGGCCTACGGCCACCCCCGCGAGAAGCTTTTGGCCATGCTGGAGTCCGGGGTGACGGGGCCGCGCACCGAGGCGCTTCGCCCCGTGGGCATCGCCATGAAATCGTTCGTGGACACCCCCATCGACCACGCGATCTACGCCACCGGCTGGGACGGCAGCGTCGTGCTGGTGGCCGACGCCGAGGGCCGGATTCGCGTCGGCACGGCAGACCCCGTTCCCGCCCCCCCACGCCTCCCGGAGTGACCGTGCTGCTCTTCGCCCTGTTTGCCTGCGCTCCCGACGCAGACTCCGCCCCCCCAGACAGCGGCGTCGCCCCCGACGTGGCGTGGTACGGCGATGTGGAGCCGATCCTCACTCAGTCGTGCTCCGGCTGCCACGTGGCGGGCGGTGTCGGCGGTTTTCCGCTCGACAGCTACGCCACCGCGGCCCCCATGGCGGGCGCCATCGCCGACGCCGTCGAGGCCCGCCGCATGCCGCCCTGGAAGGCGGTGGAGGGGTGCAACGACTACGAAGGCGATCCTTCCCTCTCCGCAGCGGCGATCAAGCGGCTCCGCTCGTGGTCCGACGCCGGCGCCCCCGAAGGCAACGCGGCCGACAGCGCCCCTGGCGCGCCACCCAGCTCCGTGCTCCCGCGCGTGGACGAAACCCTCGAGCTCCCCGTCGCCTACTCCCCGGCCGCCGGAGTGGACGATGACTACCGCTGCTTCCTCATGGACTGGCCACGCGCCGAGTCGACCTACGTCACCGGCTACCGCATGCTTCCGGGCAACGCCGCCCTCGTTCACCACGTGATCGCCTACATCGCACCCGCAAGCCAGCTCGACGAGTACCGCGCGCTCGACGACGCC
The DNA here is from genome assembly GCA_947484175.1 of Deltaproteobacteria bacterium. Lineage (GTDB taxonomy): Bacteria > Myxococcota_A > UBA796 > UBA796 > SXON01 > SXON01. The sequence continues at coordinate 97,517 of CANKOI010000001.1, read as the reverse complement.
GACACCGACCCCGGCTGGACCTGCTACGGCGGCCCCGGGCTCTCCAATCAGGCCGACGCCGAATGGCTCGGTGCCTGGGCCCCCGGCGGCGTGAACGGGGAGTTCCCCAACGGCACGGGCATCCCGATGCGCGCCGACAGCGAGGTGGTGCTCCAGGTGCACTACAACAACCGCAGCGGCGACACCGAGCCCGACCTCACGAAGATGGAAGTGATGGTGAGCGAGGAGGTGGAGAGCCCCGCCTACATCCAGCCGTGGACGAACCCCCGCTGGCTCGACGGGTCGGGCATGGACATCCCCGCGAACAGCGAGGGCACCACCCACAGCTTCTCGCTCGCCGACACGTGGGGCACCTTCCAGGTACACACCGCCAGTCTCCACATGCACCAGTTGGGGCGGAGCGCGTTTCTGGAAGTGGAGCACGAGGGGGGCGACAAGAGCTGCCTGCTGACCATCGAAGACTGGGACTTCAACTGGCAGCGCACGTACGTGCTCTCCGAGCCGGTCACCGTGAAGAAGGGCGACGTGCTCACCGTTTCCTGCACCTGGGACAACCCCACCGACGAAGATGTGAACTGGGGCGAGGGCACCGGCGACGAGATGTGCCTCGGCACCATGCTGTTCTCGTACTGAGCGCGCCGAATCGCGCCTGTGCCGAATTTCCACTTCTTGGAGAATTAAGATTCCCGGCTATGGATAACCGTCGCCGCGGCTATGGATAAGCTGTGGACACAGCATGTAGTGGGTGTATCTTCAGGAAGACACAACATCTTGTGCCTCTGGCTCTTGACCGCGCACGCGACATTTCATACTCTCTCTCCACGGGCAAGCCCTGTGGGCTTCGCCCTCCCCCGACGCGCAGCTCTTGCGGAGTCAAGACCCCATGCAAATTTCCCGCCGTTTCACCTCCCCTTCCAGCTCACCTTACGACCTCCTCACGTGGGTCGGCCGCCGTTCGGAAATCCGGAACCCGGATGGAAGCCTCGTTTTCGAGGCCGACGGCGTGCAAGTTCCCGCCACCTGGAGTCAGGTGGCGGTCGACATCCTCGCTCAGAAGTACTTCCGCAAGGCCGGGGTGCCTGCGGTCACCAAGCCGGTGGCAGAAAAGGGCGTGCCCGAGTGGCTGCAGCGCCGCGCGCCAGACGAGGCGCAGATGGCCGCCCTGCCGGCCGACCGTCGTTTCGGCGGAGAGCGCGACGCGCGCCAGGTTTTTGACCGCCTCGCCGGGTGCTGGACCTATTGGGGCTGGAAGGACGGTCTGTTCGGCGACGAAGCGCAGGCCCAGACCTTCTACGACGAGCTGCGGTTCATGCTCGCCGCTCAGATGTGCGCGCCGAACAGCCCGCAGTGGTTCAACACCGGCCTGCACTGGGCCTACGGCATCGACGGCCCCGCTCAGGGCCACCACTACGTCGACGACCGAACGGGCAAGCTGGTGGCGTCGGCGTCGGCGTACGAGCGCCCCCAGCCCCACGCCTGCTTCATCCAGAGCGTCACCGACGATCTGGTGAATGACGGCGGCATCATGGACTTGTGGACCCGCGAAGCCCGCCTCTTCAAGTACGGTTCCGGCACCGGCACCAATTTCTCCCAACTCCGTGGCTCCGGCGAGCGCCTGTCCGGTGGCGGTCGCAGCTCCGGGCTGATGAGTTTCCTCCGCATCGGCGACCGAGCGGCCGGCGCCATCAAGAGCGGCGGCACCACGCGCCGCGCCGCCAAGATGGTCACCCTCGACCTCGACCACCCCGACATCGAAACCTTCGTGAACTGGAAGGTGGTGGAGGAAGGCAAGGTGGCGGCGCTCGTCACGGGCAGCAAGCTCAACGAGAAGCACCTCAACACGATCTTCAGCGCCACCCGCGCCGCCGAGGGGCTCGCCGAGGCCGATCGATTCGATCCCAACCGCAACCTGACCCTCCGACGGGCGATGCGAGAGGCCCGCGCCGTGGGTGTGCATGACAACTACATCGTGCGCACGGTGCAGTTCGCCAAGCAGGGCTTCACGGCGATCCGCTGCGACAGCTACGACACCGACTGGGACGGTGAGGGCTACGCCAGCGTGGCCGGGCAGAACAGCAACAACAGCGTGCGCATCCCCAACACGTTCATGGACGCCCTGTTGCGCGATGAAGAGTGGAAGCTCACCCAGCGCACCTCCGGAAAGGTCGTAAAAACGCTGCGCGCAACCGAGCTTTGGGACACCATCTCGCTGGCGGCCTGGAGCTGCGCCGATCCCGGCGTTCAGTTCGACACCACCATCAACGACTGGCACACCTGCCCCGAAGATGGGCGCATCAACGCGAGCAACCCCTGCTCAGAGTACATGTTCCTCGACGATACGGCCTGCAATCTCGCGTCGTTGAACCTCATGCGGTTCTTCGAGCCCGTGTCTGGCACCTTCGACCTCGACGGCTACGTGCACGGCGTCCATCTGTGGACAACCGTGCTCGAGATCAGCGTGGGCATGGCCCAGTACCCCTCGCCGAAGATCGCGGAGCTCTCCTGGAAGTTCCGCACGCTCGGGCTCGGCTACGCCAACCTCGGCGCGCTCCTGATGGTGATGGGGATTCCGTACGACAGCCAGGATGGCCGCGCCATCTGTGCCGCGCTGAGCGCGATCCTCACTGGAGAGTCCTATGCCCAGAGCGCGCGGATCGCTGCCGAGCGCGGCCCCTTCCCCGGCTACAAAAAGAACCGCGCCGCCATGCTCCGGGTCATCCGCAATCACCGGCGGGCCGCGTTCAACGCCCCCTCCACCGAGTACGAGGGCCTCGCGATCAAGCCCGTCGGCCTCGTGGCCGAGCACGCCCCCGCGCTGCTCACCGACGCGGCCAGAAAAGCATGGGACGAGGCGCTCCGGCTCGGCGAAGCACACGGCTACCGCAACGCACAGGTCACGGTCATCGCGCCCACCGGCACCATCGGTCTGGTGATGGACTGCGACACCACCGGCGTGGAGCCTGATTTCGCGCTGGTGAAGTTCAAAAAACTCGCCGGCGGCGGCTACTTCAAGATCGTGAACGAGTCGGTTGCCCCGGCCTTACGCCACCTCGGCTACAGCGAGCCCCAGATCGCCGCAATTGTCGACTTTGCCCGCGGGCGCGGCTCGCTTCGCGGCGCGCCGGGCATCAACCACGAATCGCTCCGCGCCAAGGGCTTTGACGACGTCACGCTCGCCAAGGTCGAAAAAGCGCTGCCCACCGCCTTCGACATCAAGTTCGCCTTCTCGAAGTTCAACCTAGGCGCCACCTTCTGCAAGAATGTGCTGAGGATCGATCCGGATGCGCCCGATCTTCTCGTCGCGCTCGGCTTCAGCCGCGACCAGGTGGACGCTGCGAATGCCTGGGCCTGCGGCACGATGAGCATCGAGGGCAGCCCCGGCCTCAAGCCGGAACACCTGCCGGTTTTTGACTGCGCGAACCGCTGCGGTCGCACCGGCACGCGCTTCATTTCGTCCGAGGCCCACATCCGCATGATGGCGGCGTGCCAGCCTTTCATCTCCGGCGCGATCAGCAAGACGATCAACATGCCGAACGACGCGACCATCGCCGACGTGAAGAATGCCTACCTGATGTCGTGGCGTTTGGGCATCAAGGCCAACGCGCTGTACCGCGACGGCAGCAAGCTCAGCCAGCCGCTCTCCAGCCAGTTCGCCGACAGTCTGATGAGCGCCCTCGACCTCGGCGAGTCCGAGGTCGTCGAGGCTCCCCTCGCCGCCTTGCCCCAGCAAGACCAGGTGATGCACGTCGCGGAGAAGCTGGTCGTTCGTTATCTCGCGAAGCGCCGGCGCCTCCCGGACCGTCGCCGCGGCTACACCCAGAAGGCCCTGGTGGGCGGCCACAAGGTCTTCTTGCGCACCGGCGAGTACGACGATGGCACCATCGGCGAGATTTTCGTCGACATGCACAAGGAAGGCGCGGCCTTCCGCAGCTTGATGAACAGCTTTGCGATTGCGGTGAGCATCGGCCTCCAGCACGGCGTGCCGCTCGAAAAGTTCGTGGACCAGTTCGTGTTCTCGCGCTTCGAGCCCAACGGGCCCGTGCGCGGCCACGACCGCATCAAGATGGCCACGTCGATCATCGACTACATGTTCCGCGACCTCGCCGTGAACTACCTCGGGCGCAACGACCTCGCGCACGTGGACGAAGAACAGCTTCGGCACGACACCCTCCACAAGACCGGCGAGGAGACCCGCTGGAACGAAGAAGAGGAGGTGAGCGTCCGGAACGTGATGCTCTCCGACGTGGCCGTCGAGGTAGACGCCGCCCCGGTCGCGGCCGGTGTCCTGCGTCGTGAGGACTCCGCGGTGAGGATCCAGCTGAACGGCGGGGCGGGGGCGACAGCTCCGGCCAATCCAAAGCTCCAGTTGATCCGCGATGCGAAAGCGCGCGGGTACGAAGGGGACAGCTGTCCGGAGTGCGGGTCCCTCACGATGGTTCGGAACGGCTCCTGCCTGAAGTGCGTGAGCTGCGGCGGCACCAGCGGCTGCAGCTGAGCCGCACAATCCGCTTGCGGATGCGGCCCGCTTTGGGCAGAGTTACGCCCCTCGCCACCGGATTTCCCACGATGCAAAACCTTCTCGCGTCCGTGCTGCCTCTGTCCACCCTGTTGCTACTCGCGGGCTGCTTCGGCGAGGCCATCGGCCAGGCCGAGCCCAACGGCGGTCCGCCCGACACCGATTCGGACACCGACACCGACACCGACACCGACACCGACACCGACACCGACACCGACACCGACACCGACACGGACACGGACACGGACACCGATACCGATACCGACACGGGTGATACCGGCGGCGGCGACACCAGCGGAGACCCGCTGGACGTCGACGATGACGGCGATGGGTACACCGAAAACGACGGCGACTGCGACGACACCAAAGCGAGGGTGTTCCCGGGCCGTGACGAGTCCTGCACCGATGGTGTGGACAACGACTGCGACGGCGACATCGACGAGCTCGACGACGAGTGCAGGTCGGGAGACACCGGCACCGCCTACCTCGTATGGACCGGCGATCTCGACTACGATCCCTCCGCCAACACCCTGCGGGTGGATTACGGAATCGGCGCCTACAACATGGCGACCTCCGACATGGTGTGCGTCACGGAAGCCACGCACGAAGGCAGCTCCGACTTTGCTACCTCCTGCCCCGACTGCGAATACGCATTCGCGACCACGCCTACCGGGGGGGGCACCAGCGGCACCTACTGCAGCTCCTTTGCCACCGACACCGTCTTCACCTACTACAGCTACTCCGACTTCTGGTTCGCCTCCTCGTACGTGGATGGGTGGGGCTGGGCCGACACCTACATCTACACCTACGACGGGGCCGACTATGACCTCGAGAGCGCCGTCTTCATGCACTATGACGACGGCGCCTCGTTCGACCAGTGGATCTTGCGCCACTACAACTTCCCAAGCGGCGGCACGTACTCGGTCACGGGTGACCGCTACTCGGCCACGTGGCAGACGCTGATCACGGGCGACTACTACTACTACTTCTACTACTAGGCAGCCCCGCCATGCGCTCCCGCTCCCTCCTCCTCGCCGGCTCCACCCTCCTCGCATTCATCCTCGGCTGCGTGGGCGCCGCCCCTCCCGCAGACTCCGCCAGCGACAAGCCGGCCCGGGAAGGTGACGCCGCGGACACCGACACCGACACCGACACCGACACCGATACCGACACCGATACCGATACCGATACCGACACCGACACCGACGCCGACGCCGACCCGGGTACGGAGGCGTACCTCGCGTGGGTCGGCAATCTCACCTACGACGCTTCGGCCAAGACGCTTGAGCTTAGCTACGGATTGGGGCTCGCGAACCCGAAAGACGACCAGTCGGTCTGTTCACTCATGGCCGACTACGAAAGTACCCGGGTGGCCGCATCCTCCTGTCCTGGGTGTACGTACGCCTTCAACGTGACGATCACCGGGGGGGGCACCTCGGGGCCGAGCTGCGGCGACTTCACGGACGACAGCCCTGTCACCACGTCGGCCTACACCGACATCTGGTTTGGCAACTCCAGTGTGAAGGGCTGGGGCTGGGCGGACGATTACACCTACACCTACGACGGCACGGACTACATTCTCACCGACGCCATCTTCGTGAACTACGATTCTACTTGGTACTTGAGACACTATAATTTTGCAGACACAGGGCTGTACACAGTGTCTGGCGATCGAAACAGTGCGTCTTGGGTGGCCAATTACTCGGTGGACGCGCCGCGGTACTACTACTTCTACTATTAGCCGCCTATCCGCAGCGGATGCGCCCCCCCCGAACGAGGCAGCGGACGTCGCCGCCGACGCTCGGCACCTGCACACTTGCCACCATAGGCACGTTGCCTTGGAGCACCACTTCGCAGCTCCCAGGGCGCACGTCGAACACCGCCACGTTGCTGCCCACGCGGAGCGCCTCGCTCCGCGACTCGGCTCCGCAGCGCAGCTCCACCTCGGCGATCACCTGGTCGGCGTCCACCCTCACCTTGTACGGAACACCCGAAACCGTCGCGACCGATTTGGGGACGGTGGGACGCGCGCCGCAGAGCGGAGCGGTGAGGCTGTCGAGCCACGCAACTTCCGCGTCCTCCCCCAACGTGTCCACGCGCTCGGTCCACGCCGTGAATGGCGCTCCGCACGGGTCATTCCCAAGACTGCGTGCGAGGATCATGTCTGTCCACGCGAGCAGCGCGCGTCCCTTGTGGAGATTTCGAGCGTCCCCGTCCACGAGGTCACCAACCGTGGCGGAAAAGGACTGCTCCCGAGCAACACCGGTGTCCACATCCGTCCACTCGGCCGTGAGACGGACCACGTCGCTGCGGACGGGGCGGCTGCCGTTCATGCGGAGGTCCTGCACGAAGAGTTGGGTGGTGTCCGCGTAGTAGTGGATGGGTTGCACGTCGGACTTCACGGTGCTCGATTCTTCGCCGTAGAATTTCTCCATCGCGAGGGAAGGGGGCAGGTGAAGGCTGAAGTGAACGTCGTGAGCGACCGTTTGGGTGAGCGAGCGGAAGCCGGCGCCGAACACGCGGTCCACGACCGCCTCGCTGCCGAGGTACACGTAGGCACCTTTGCCCTTCTCGCTGAGCTGGTCGAGCACCTTGTCGTTGAAGTCCCGCCCCACGCCCACCGCGGAGAGGCGGATCCCCGACTCTTCGTAGGAGCGCCCGATCTCCGACACGATGTCGGGGTTCACCTCGCCGGTGTTCAACAGCGCGTCGCTGATGAGCACCATGCGCCGGTTGCGGCCCTCCACGTCGGCGTGGGTCTTTGCCACCCGGTAGCCCTCTCGCAGCCCGTCGTTGAGGTCGGTGCTGCCGCGGGGCTGCAGATTGTTGATCACGTCGCTGAGCAGCGCGGGGTCGTCGCGGCCCACGACGAAGTTCTCCAGCGGCGTGCAGTCGTCGCCATCAAAGAGCACCACGTCCACCCGATCGCCGCGCTCAAGCTGGCCCGACATCTGGCGCAGGCCGCGCTTGAGGTACTCCATGCGCCCTTCGGCCGACATCGAACCGGAGCGGTCGAGCACGAGCGTGAGATCGAGCGGCTTCCGTTCGGGCGTCATCCCCTTGATGGCGAGGGCCAGTGACAGAGTGTGCTCATCGGTCTGTTCGGCCACGGCGTTCACGCCGAACGTGTCGCCGGAGGGCACCGGGGAAGTGTCGAAGCTGAAGTAGTTGAGCAGCTCGTGGGGGCGCACCTCGCTGGCCTTCACCGGGCCGCGCTGCTGCACCGCCCAGAGGAGGCGTTGTGCCGATGCCAGCGACATCGAGTCGTCGTTGCTCAGGTAGGTGGTGCCGCCCCAGTCGAAGCGGGCGGCCTCCTGGGCAACCTTGTTGCCGAGCGGCCGTTTTTCGGTCCCGGTGGCCATCGACCGCTCGAGATCGGCATCGGGGAGCGTGTCATCCTTGTCGGCCTTCTGCTCCTCGGCCTTGCCGAAAGGGGTGGATTCGGCGGCGGCCAGCGGCTTGGTAGGGCGGGCCGACGTGAGCTCGTCGTTCGCTCGGTCCGCTCCGTCTGCGACCGGGCTCCATTTTGCGGGTTCCGGTGCGGGTTCGGCGCGGGGTGGCGCCGGAGGAGGCGACGCAGCGGCCACGGTCGGCTCGGTGGGTACGGCAGCGGCTTCGCGCTCCACCACCTTCAGCTTCGGCGACGGCGACGGCGAGGGGCCCGCGGCCACGCCACCGCTCCCGCTGGTCGACCCGTAGCCGCTGTCCCCGCGGTTGCCCTTGGCCCCGCCACCCGCGACAGGGGCGCTTGCAGTGGGAACGCTTGCGGCAGGGGCGCTGCGCGCCTTCTTTCGGGAGTCGGCGTAGCACTCCCGGCTGATGGGCTCCCCTTCGGGCATCCGAACGGCGGGGCGCGCGGGCTCGGCCGTCGCGGCCTCCGGCACCATCGTGCCGGTGCGGGCGTCGAGAGAAACAGCCGGCACCTCGGTGTCGATCGGCTTGTTGGCGCAGGACCAGAGAACGAGGGAGAGAAGCATGAGGGACTCCAGATTCGCCGGGACAACGATGGTCCCCGGAGGTGCTTACAGCCGCGAGAGGAAAAAGTTCCCCATGCCGCCGAACGGAGTGGGCGGAGGGCGGCAGGTCGGCGACGGTAGGGGGCGAGGCCGGCCGGCGGGGTGCGGGCACTCGGCCTTGCCCCCGCCGCGGCGGCTCCGAGAGCCATCACACGCTCGAGCGGCGCGGGGATTGGCGGAGGGGGGGAGAGTCGCCACGAAGGCGCGTTATCAACGCGCCTTCGTCCTGACGCCCGGAGCGTGCGGAGGGCGACAGGTCGGCGACGGTAGGGGGCGAGGCCGGCCAGGCCTTGCCCCCCTGTTTCTAGTTACAGGGTCCAGATGCTTGGCAGAGCCGTCCTCGTCTCCCTGCGTGATCCCGCCGACCCGATGTCGCGTCAGGAGCTGCGGTGTTTTGCTGACTCCGCGGGCCTCCCTGAGCTCGAAGTCGCCTACGCGAGCGCCGGCCAGCTCGACGACCGCCTCTTCGACGAGGCCGGCCTCCTCTTCTTCGGAGGGAGCGGCGCGTACAGCGTGCTCGACGACCACGTGTGGGTTCACCAGATGCTCGACCGGCTCGTGGAGTGCGTGGACCGCCGCATCCCCGCCTGGGCCAGTTGTTTCGGCTTCCAGGGTCTCGCCCGCGCGCTCGGCGGCGAAGTGAACCGCGACGACTCTCGCCAGGAGCTCGGCGCCTTTCCCGTAGAGCTCACCGACGCCGCCTTGCTCGACCCCCTGTTCGGCGGGCTCCCGCGCACCCTCGACGTTCAGCTCGGTCACCACGATCACGTCGATCGTTTGCCCCCGGGGGTCACCCTGCTCGCCACCGGTCGGCGCGTGCACAACCAGGCGTTCAAGGTGAATGACGCGCCCTTCTGGGCGGCCCAGTTCCACCCCGAGCTGCGCAAGGCCACCACCACCGAGCGGTGGAACTACTACCGGTCGCACTACGCCGGCAACCCCGCCGAAGCCGAGCGGATCGACCGCGTCATGGCCGAAGCCCCTGACACCGAGCTGGCGCAGAGCCTCATTCCGCGGTTCGTGCAGTGGGTGGAAGCGAACCCGAGGCGCTAGTTGCCGACGGGCGACGCGGGCGCGACAGGCAACGTGGCGGTGACCACCGCGGGGCGCGCCAGCGCGAAGGTGCCCCCTTTCACCTGAGGCTCGAGTGCGGCCGCGAGGGCCTTGCCTAAGCAGTCACGAAGGTTGTCCACGTTACGCGTGCCGGCGCTCACGAACAGGGAGTCGTCGGCATCCACCAGCACGCTCACGACCACCGCTGAAGCGAGCTTCTCGGGGTGCGCGGAGCGGCAGGCCAGAAACGCCGGGTCGGCTGAGGCGGCCGCGTTCACGGTCGGATCGAACGATACGGGATCCAGCGGCAACGTGAAGTCGAAACGGTAATTGCCCTGAGGCCGTTTGAGCTTCACGTTGGTGAAACAGGCCGCGCCCTGCTGGGTGAGCGTGAGGTTGTGTTGCGGATCGTAGAAGTGCCACGCTGACATCAGCGCGGTGCCGCGCTTGAGTTCGAGCGTCGTGGTGACCACCAGCCCGGCGTACTGCCTCGCCTCCGCGACCGTGATGAGGCCACAACGCCTCTCCCGCTCTGCCGACCAGATCGGGCGGGGCAGCAGCTCAAATCCTTTCTCGTCGATCGGATTGCCCGACTCCTGTGAAACGGCGGGCGCGGGACTGCTCGCGACCGCCAACCCGACGGAAACGAGGGCCGCCACGACGCCTCCACCCAGCACCAGAATTCGTGCATGACTCATTCGTGCTTCTTGCCCTTCAGCTTTCCGCCACCTTTCTTGCCCGCCACCTTGTCCCGGCCGGGGCCAAAGGGGTGTTTCTTTCCGGACGCGACCGGGCCGTCGGCGGCGGGCGGAGCCCGGGCCGTCAGGAGCAGCTTCACGGCGCCATCCGTCGTCTTGGCCGCGATGGCGCCGTTGGGCAGCTGCTGCTGGTCTTCCACCATGACGTAGGCCGTGGTGTCAACGATGCCCTGAGCGATCGCGATGCGCCGCTCGCCAAGCGTGAACAGCTGGAGGGTGTCATCGCCAACGGGGATGGCCGGCGTGGCGGTGAAACCCGCGGCCATCAGCGCCGCGCTCCACGCGGCAAAGAGCGCCACGGCATCCTGCGCGGCGACCGAGGTGGTCACAAGCACGGCAGCGGACGGCTCCACGATCAGCACGGTGGTGCCGGCGTACCCGAGGCCTAGGTCGCCCCAAGGAGGAGGCAAGAGGCGGGCGTCCGCTGCAGGGGGGACGACCGCCGGGGGCGGCACAACGAGGGCGGGAACGACGACACCTTCGGGAGGAGGGGGCGGCGGCGGCCGGGTGTCGGAGCTGCCCGAGCAGGCTAGGCCCAAGGCCAACCACGCGGCGGGGAGGGGGAGCAGGCTCGTTCGCATCGATCAATCCTCGTAGTAGTAGGCGCCCACGGCTTCGAACTGCAGCGTCACGGAAACCGCGCCACATGCCGTTCCTTCCTCGTCGGCGAAGTCCGCGTTGGCCAACAGCACCACGCCAAGCAAATCGGACACGGCAGGATCGATGTTCTCCGTCTGGGAAATCTCCATCATGTACGCCGCGCTCACCTTGCCCGACAAGTAGCCCTCGAATCGGTCGAGACTGGTACGCTCCACATGCATCCTGCCGTCGCGGAGCGGCAACGAGAGGCTGGCGTTCAGAATTTGCACGGGAAGGTCTACGCTGAGCCCGCCGGCTTCGTACGCCCCATCCACAATGCTGCCGTCTGCGAGCGCAACGCGGTCCACATCGTCGTCGCGGTCAAAGGTCTGACCGTCCAGGATGAGGCCGTCGGTGCCGAGCATGGGCGTGCCGGCGGCCTGGCCGACCGCACCGGCCACACAGCTGTCGTCGTTCCAGTCGTCCACGCCGCCGAGCTCCACCACGATCAACAACTCACCCGACGTGATCGCCGCCTGCACCAACCCCTCGATGGCGGAGACCTTCGCCTCCGTAGATTCCAAGGCGGGAGTGAGGCGGGTGAACGCGTTGTCGATGCCCGGCGTACCTTCGGGGCTCGTGTAATCGGCAATGCCGCAGCCGCTCGTGCCGTTCTCCACGCTGGTCTCGCCGTCCAGATCAAAACCGAGGCTCACCCCGTCCTCGTCGGCCAACGCAAAGCGGAGGGTGCGCACCACCACCAGTTGGGGGGCGGCATCGAGCGCGCACTCGCCCGGCTCCCCCTCGGGCTCGCACGCGACAAGCGGAACGAAAACCAGCGGCCACGAGCAGGCCAACAACCCGCGACGCCCGTCGGGCGGAGCCTTCTGGTTGCCCATCTACACCTCGATCCCACTGAGACCCGCCTCGGTGTACGCGTCGTCGCTGCCGAAGCTCGGGGCGAGGATGTCCATCCCGCGGAGGATGCTCAACATCAGGCTGCTGGCGTTGTCGCCCGTGTAGCTCCGGTAATGGAGGCCGGTGCGCAAGGTGCCGCAGAGGCCGCCCGCGAGCACGATCGGCATGTCGTCCAGGCTGTGGGTCTGCCCGAGGCTCACTTCGGAGCAGCCGAGAATGCAGCAGTTGTCGAGCAGCGTTCCGTCGGCCTCCGCCACGGCGTCGAAGCGTTCGAGGAGGTAGGCCAGCTCGGTCACGATCTGAATGGTAATCGCGTTGACTTCGGGCTGATCCCCGCCCTCGTCGTGCGTGAGGTTGTGGTGGCCCGACGAGGTGCCCGGAAAGAGATTGTTGCTCACCGGATCGCAGATGTAATGCCCAAAGACGCGCGTCTGGTCGCAGGCAAAAGCCATCGCGAGCATGTCGATCATCACGCGGCTGCGCGCGGTGATCTGCGGCCTCCCGGCGACGTCGGGGTACTCCGCGAGGGGCTCTGTGGCCGGTCGAGAGCAGGCTTCTAGGGAGGGGGGGTCTTCTTCGAGGCGCGCGAGACGCGTTTCGAGGTCGCGCACCCCGGTGAGGTGCTGGTCGAGGCGCGCTCGGTCGGCGGCACCCAGCCGCGCCTGCAGCGTGAGGATGTCCGTGGATACGGAGTCGAGGACGCTGCGACGCAGGCCAAGCGTAGGGTCGACCAGCGCTTCTTCGCCGGGTTCGCGGAAGCTGGCCCCGAAGAGGCGCTCGTAGAGCGTGTAGGGGTCGGTTTCGGGAGGGTTCTGGCTGTTGGGGCCGTTGTAACTCTGGCCGTTGGAGTCACTCGCGGCCGTCTGGATCGAGGGGTACAGCGAGTCGCCGCCGACCTCCGCGGCGATCACCTGGTCGATGGTGGGGCCGGCGAAGGTCTCGTTGCCATCCGACGAGAGGGGCGCCATCCCGCTGAGCAGGCCCCCCGCGCCCGAGGTGTGCGGCAGGAGGTTCGGCACCTTCACGGAGAGCCCACTCACCACGGCGAGCTTGTGCTGCATGGCCAGGAGGGGAGCGAGCTGTTCACTCAACGTGTAGTCGGCGCCGTCGGTGGCGGGCACCCAACGCGAGGGGACGTTGCCGTTGCCCCAGAAGAAGAGCCCGAAACGTTTGGGGATGGCGCCCCCGCAGGCGAGCGCGGTGCCGTTGCCGTTGAGCATCGCCTCAAGCATCGGCAGCCCCACGAAAATGGCGCTGCCTTGCAGGACGCCGCGCAGGAAGCCGCGCCGCGAGGGCGCCGCACCGCGGCCATCGGAACGTTTGGGAGACCGCGGGCCCACGCCGCGCGGCGAGGAGGTCCGGAACGGGCTCATTCCACACTCCCCACGAGGCGAAAGGCCGGACCCGCCGCGATGTCGCGCATCAGGAACTGCAGTCGATATTCAGCTTCTTTGAGCCCGTCGGCGTGCCAGTCCACTAGGGGTTGCTCCGCGTCGGCCTCCGCACGACCGGTCGCGTATCGGAACAACGTCCGGTTCAGGCAGGGCCCGAAGTCGTCGTGCACCGCCACAGCGCGCGCGAGCGCCCAGGCGTCGGCGAAGTCGTCGCCATCGAGGTCCCCTGTGGGATCGATGGGAGTGTCGTTCTCTTCGTTTCGCCAGCGGCCGAGGCCATCGAAGTTCTCGAGGCCGAGGCCGATGGGGTCCATCACCTGGTGGCAGCCCGCGCAGCTGGGGTCTTCGAGGTGGCGCGCCACCCGCTCCCGCATCGTCGGCAGCTCTTCGCTCGCCTCGGGGATGGCGGTGTTCAAGCCTGCGGGCGGAGTAGGAAGATTCTGGCAGAGCAGCACCTCCCGAATGAACTTGCCGCGGAGGGTCACGCTCGTGCTGGTGGGGTGCGACTGCAGCGCGAGGAAGCTCACCTGGCCCAAAAAGCCGCGACGACCCCCGGACTCCCCGAGGGTGGTGGCCCCAAAACCCTCCCGCGCCGGAGCCGGCACGTCGTAGAGGGCCGCGAGGGTGCGGTCGAGGTGGGTTTCGGTATTGGTGAGCAGCGTGCGCACGTCGCCATCGTCGGCGAACACCAGCGCTTCGGCATCCAGCAAGGTCTGCTCCCGAGCCGACGCGCCGAGACCCTCGCTCATGTACACGAAGATCGTGGGGTCTTTGGTGAGCACATCGAGCTCCGCGAGGTGAAGCATATCGGCCACGAACGCACGGAGCCCACGGCGGGCGCGGTCGTCCGCCAGCATCCGGTCAATCTGGGCCGCCACCACCTCGTCCGTGAGGAGAGTCCCGTCCGCCGCAGCGACTCGCAGCTCCGCATCCGGCGGGCCGTCCCACAAAAAGTACGACAGGCGCGTGGCCAGCTCCCACGCATCGTAGCGGAGCAGACCGTCGTCACCGACCACGCCTACCTCCGGGCGGAAGAGGAACCACGGCGATTGAAGGAGCGCGGCCAACGCATAGCTGAACCCGTCGTCGAAGCTGCCCAGCGTGTCGGCCGCCGCGCCAGCGATGCCGACGAGCCGTTCGGTTTCTTCGGTCGTCAGCGGGCGGCGCCACGCGGCGGGGCCGATCGTGCCGAGCCACTCCTCCGCACACGCGTCGTCGCGCCCCTCGGCCGGGGAGCACGTTCCCAGCCGCAGCCGACGTTCCGGGTCGGCGAGCACCTGCTCGGCCACGTCGAACGCAGCGGACTCGTATCGTTCCACGCCCAAAGCCGAGATCGAGGTGACCGACGCGCCCACTGCGTAGAGTCCCGACACGCGGCTGTCCGGCTCCAACGACGGGGGAATCACCAGCCCCTCGCCGAAGAGATCGTCGAGCGTGTGCACGTACTGATCGTAGGTGAGACGCCGAGTGATGGGAGGCTCGGCCGTGTACACCGGCTGGGCGCCCCGCTCGAAGGGCACTTCGACCACGACTTCATCGCACCCAGCGGCGAGAAGGATCAGCAGCGGAGAGAGCGCGGCACGCATCCGCCTCAGGTACCCCGCCGTGAGGATTCGCGGGTGCGTTATCCGCTCCCATGCACCCAATCACCACTGCGCTCGCTCAGCTCACCGTACTGGACCTCAGCGGCACCCCCGTGAGGGTGGGCTCGCTCTGGGCCGACCAGACCCGGGTGCTCGTGTGGCTGCGGCACTTTGGGTGAACGTTTTGTCGTGAGCAGGTCGCTCACTTCAGCCAGGCAGCATCAAGTTTTCAGGAGCGTGGTGCGGAGCTCGCCTTCATCGGCAACGGCACGGCCGCGATGGCGGCGGACTTCAAGGAGCACGGGGGCGTGAGCGCCCCCGTGTACACCGACCCCAGCCGCCAAACCTACGCTGCGCTGGGCGCGAAGCGCGGCTTGGCCGCTATGTTCCACCCGCTCGCGACGCTCGCCGGGCTGCGCTCATTGGCGAGCGGACACAAACAAACGGGCACCGCGGGCGATCCGCTCCAACAGGGCGGTGAGCTGGTGGTACAGCCCGATGGCCGGGTGCTGTTTCTGCACCTCGCGGGCTTTGCGGGCGACCACGCCCAGGTGGCCGATGTGCTCGCTGTGCTGCCGGAGCGGTAGCCCCTACGTCGACCGACGCGCCACGCCGGCCTCCACCTCAAAGACCCGGAAGTCCCGCAGGTCGGAGGGCAGGTAGCGGCGGTCGGTGGTCGTGACGAAGACTTGCGCGCCCAAGGAACGAACCACAGAGACCAACCGGGCGGTCCGACCGGGGTCGAGCTCGCTGCCGACATCGTCGACGAGAAAGAGCGGTGCATCGTCGCCGACGCGCGCGGCTGCGAGCTCGGCGAGCTTCCACGCGAGCACGACGGAGCGCGCCTGACCCTGAGATGCGTAGGAACGAACGAGACGTCCCAACAGGGAAAACTCAAGCTCGTCGCGGTGAGGGCCCACTAAAACCCGACGCTGTTCGCGCTCCTGCACCCGAGCGGCCAGCATCTTCTCCAGCACGAACTCTTCGTCACCCGACACGTGGGGCCGGTAGCGCACCGCAGGTTCTTCGGGCCCACCGAACTCTTCGTAGAAACTTTTGAAGTGGGACGACATCCGGCTCACCGTCTCCACACGACGTGCCACCACCCGCACACTGAGCCCCGCGAGTTGAGCGTCGACTGCATCGAGGGTGGGTCCGTCCGCGTTCCCACCGCGCAGGAGGGCTGCCTTCTGCTCGAGGCAACGGCGGTGCTGCTGAGCGAGGGAGAGGTAGCTGGGCTCGAGCGTGAGTGCGGCCCGGTCGAGCATCGCGCGGCGGAGACCGGGTTCCCCCCGGATCGGAGCCACGTCGCCCGGAGCGAACCACGCGGCCCGAAGGCTGCGCAGCCAGGTGACCGCGTCGATCACCCGATCTTCTCGGTGGAGAGAGCGTTCGCCGTCGCTCCACGCCACGCGGAATCGGCGCGTCATTCCGTCGGAGTCGACGGCTGCCTCCACCATGGCCTCACGTTCGCCGAAACGAAGCAGCTCCGAGGTGCGCGGAGTCCGGAAGCTACGCAGCGTGCCGAGGGCCGCCACCGCCTCCAACCAGTTGGTCTTGCCCTGCCCATTCGCGCCCACAAAGGCCACGAAGGGTGCATCGACGTCGAGCACCTCGGCGCTCAGGTTCCGAAAACCCTGAGCCATCAGCCGCTTCACCCGCATGAGCTCTCCTCAGTCGAGGCGGACGGGCATCACGACAAACAGGGCGTTGTCATCGTCGAGATCACGAAGGATGCACGGCGCGAGCGCCTCGCCGAGCTCCAGTGACACCCGGCTTCCCTCCATCACGGAGAGCACCTCCACCATAAAACGGGCGTTAAAACCCATACTGATCGGCTCCCCTTGGAGCTCAACGGGCACGTCTTCTTTGCCGTCGCCCGCGTCGGCCTTGCGAGCGGAGAGCTGAAGCGAATCGGCGGTGAACTGGAAACGGACGGAGTTGGTCGCGTCGGTGGCGAGGATCGACACCCGGCGGAGGGCCTCGCGCAATGCGTCGCGATCCACCACCACCCGACGCTTGAACGACGCGGGGAGCACCTGCCGGTAATCCGGGAACTCCGCTTCGAGCAGGCGCTGATGCACAAGGATGCCGGGGTATTGCATGAGCGCAGCACGATCGCCGAAGGCGATCTGCACATCACCCTCGTACCCTTCGAGCAGCTTCCGCATCTCACCGAGACCCTTTCGCGGGAGGAGCATCTTCTTCCCAATGCCCAGCTCCCCCTGATACGGGGCCTGCGCCCAACAGAGGCGGTTGCCATCGGTGCCCACGAAGCGCACGACGGCCCCTGAGTTCACGCTGGTGTCTTCGACGTGTGCGCCGTTGAGTCCGTAGCGGTTGTCGTCGGGCGCCACCGCGAAATGGACCCGATCGATCACGCGACGAAGGGCACTGGCGGCCATCGTAAGCGAGCGCGCCTGGTCCAACGCAGGCGTAACGGGAAAGTCCGCCGTGTTGAAGGTGGCCAGCTTGAACACCGATGCACCCGCACGAACTTCGAGGCGCCCGTTCTCCACCAAGGTGAGCGTGACGATGTCGCCCGCCAAAACCTTGGCGATCTGGAAGAAGTTGTTCGCGTCCACGGCCACTTCGCCCGCCGTGCGAATCGTGGCGGCGTAGTCCCCGATGACGGTCATCGCCTTGTCGGTGGCCGTGGCACGCAGCCCCGAGGCGGTGGTTTGGAGCAGCACGGCACCCAGAATCTGGAGAGTCGGCCGTTTCTCAACGACCCCCTGAGCACGGGCGAGAGCGCGCACCAGTTCGTCGCGGTGGATGAGGAGGTCCATGTGGTTTCCGGGTTCAAGGAAGGAGGCTTCTAACCTGATCTAGGTGATCTTGATGATCCTGATAAGGTCTGTGGAGAATGTGGAGAAGTCGATCTGTGGGCCTACTATCTGGTCATTTGTCTTGGAGAACCTCGTGGAGAACATCGCGAGCCGCGGCGGGTTCTCCCCAGGGGGGAGGAGGCCCCCGGGGGGCGGTTCTGCCAGTGGGTCAGCCCTCCGCAGGCTATCCCCCCCATTCCCACAGGATTTCCCACAGCTTGTGCACAGGGTCGCCTGTTCAGTTCAGTTGGCGGACGATCTCCTCCAGCAGCACCAGTTCGGCGCGAAGGTTTGGGCAGTTCTTGGCGTCCTTCACCACCTTCTTGCAGGCGTATTGAACGGTGGAGTTGTCGCGTTCGAACGCGCGGGCGATCTCCGGAAACGAGAGTTTGGCCACGGTACGACAGAGGTACATCGCCAGCTGTCGGGGTCGCACGATGTTCGCGGGGCGGCGGGAGCCCTTGATGTCGGCGGGTCGGAGGTGGTAGTGTTCCGCGACCCGTTCGATGATGACCTGGGCGGTAGGCGGCGGAGCTTCGGGCGGGACCAGGTCGGCCATTCGTTCGTGGATGAAGGCCATCGTGATGCACTTTCCATAGAACGCGTGCAGCGCAGCCAAGCGGTTGAGCACCCCCTCGGCCTCGCGCACGCTGTTTCGGACCCGCAGGGCGATGGCGTACAGCACGTCAGAAGGCACGACGAGGTGCAACGCCTCCGCCTTGCGGGCGAGGATGGCCATCATCGTTTCGACATCCGGGGGTTGCACGTCGGCGATGAGTCCCTGCGAAAATCGGGAGCGAAGCCGCGGCGCGAGCTTAAAAATCTCATTCGGCGGTCGGTCGGCGCACAGGACGATCTGCTTTCGCGACTGCATCATCCATTCGAAGACGTGGAACACCTCCTCTTCGGTGCGGTCGCGCCCAGCGATGAACTGCACATCGTCAAGCAGCAGCACGTCGATTTCGCTGCGGAACCGTTCGCGGAAGTCGGAGATGTTGCGGTTCTGAAAGGCCGACACCATCGCGTCGAAGAACTGCTGGGCGGTCATATACTCCACCCCGCCGCCGAGGCGCCGCTCCACACTGTTGCCGATCGCGTGCATCAGGTGGGTCTTGCCGAGCCCGGTGCTGCCGTAGATGAACAGGGGGTTGTAGGCCACTCCCGGTTCGTCGGCCACGGCGCAGGCCACGCCATGCGCGAACTCGTTGCTCTTGCCCACCACGAAGTTCTCAAAAACCATCCCACGTTCAAGTCGACTCGAACCCCGCCGGGCGCCCCGGCGGTGCTCCATGGGTTCGGGCTCGGGGGGGGCGCCATCCCAGGACACCTTTACGTCCATGGGTCCACCCTGCACTTCTTCCCACGCCGTACGGATGTCGGTGAGCAGGTTGTCACGCACCCAGTCGAAGGTGACGCGGTTCTCGGCGATCAGCCGCACGCGGCCTGGCTCGACGCTCCCGAGTCGTACGGCTCGATTGAACCAGATTTCCATGTTCGCAACGCCAATGCGACGTTCCATCGCCACGCAGAAGTCTGCCCACAGTGAGTCCATCCCGCCCCCCAAGCCGTGCCGTCGTCGTGCGGGGGCAGCCTCCCCCACCGGGGGGTCTACCTCAGGAATCGGATCGGTTTCAAGGGGCTTTCACCACATTCGGATCGCGATCTGAGGCCGCGTGCCGATCTACGACCGGTGCCCCCACGGTTTTACAAAAGTGCAGGATTGCGATCGACTTCTTTCGGGTCGGGCAGAATCACTCCGATCGGGCTCTTGGCGTTGCCGGCTCTGTGAGACGGGTTAGCGGCCGCGCGCCGGAGTCCCTGTATGTCCAAGCGCACCTTTCAGCCCCACAACAAGCGCCGCAAGCGCACCCACGGTTTCCGCGCCCGCATGGCCACGCCGGCCGGCCGCAACGTGCTCGCTCGTCGGCGCACCAAGGGCCGCAAGCGCCTTGTCGTCACGATTGCCTCCAAGCGCGACTGAGCCACCCGAGCGCCTTTGTCGTTCGGCGGACTTCTCCCACGCGCAGCGCACGGGGCGCCGTCAACGCGGTCGTTTCCTCACGCTGGTCGTTGCCCTTCGTGAAGCGGGGCGCTCGCGGGCGGGGCTCGCCGTCAGCCGCAAGGTGGGAAACGCCGTGGTTCGGAACCGCGTGAAACGTTGGCTCCGCGAAGCTCTGCGCGCCTTGGCGGATCGAATGCCGCCGAACCGTGATCTCGTGCTTATCGCTCTCCCCGCGGCCGCTCTGGCCGGTTTCGCGCCGCTCACCGCCGAACTTGATTCGCTCCTCACCCGATCTTCCCGATGACCTGGTTCCTCCTCACCCTAATTCGCGGCTGGCAACGGCTCGTTTCACGGTTCATGCCCCCGATGTGTCGGTTCTATCCGAGCTGCAGTCGGTACACGGCCGAGGCGATCCGCGCGTGGGGCCCCCTGCAGGGTGGGTGGTTGGGCGCGAAGCGCATCTGCCGGTGTCACCCGCTTCACGCGGGCGGGTTCGACCCCGTGCCGCTTCCCCCGCCGCGGGAGCTTTCGTGAAGGACCAGAACGATCGGCGGCTGTTTCTGGCGGTGGCACTCAGCCTCGTGATCATCACGGTCTGGCAGTTTCTGTTCGCCCCGCCCCCCCCGGTACCGCCGGAGCTGGCCGTCGAGAATCCGGTCGCGCTCAGCGAGGCCTCCCCCCCCGCGGCGGCAGCGGTGCCGGCCGTCGTTTCCTCCGAGGCTCCTTGCACCGGAGCCACCTCGCTCATCCGTTCGGGCGGGGCCGAGCTCGAAGTGACCGACTGTGGCGCGGTGCGAGCGGTTCGATTCCCCGCGATCCGTTCGCCGCGAACCGTCACCGGTTGGTGGTCGTGGGCGTGGTCCCGGGCGTGGGGGAGCGCTTCCGGCGGCTGGGACGCCTATTCCGGGGGCGATGC
Organism: Deltaproteobacteria bacterium; assembly: GCA_947484175.1. Taxonomy (GTDB): domain Bacteria; phylum Myxococcota_A; class UBA796; order UBA796; family SXON01; genus SXON01. Next base: position 76,954 of record CANKOI010000001.1, on the reverse strand, counting down.
CGCGCTCGACCTCGTTCCCAGCGGTGAGTTCCTCGTGGCCGGCCGCGGAAGCCCCACGCTCGGCGGCACGTGGATCCTCGTGTCGAGCGACCCGCTGGTGCAGCGGCGAACCACCGACGACGGGCTCACGATCACCCGCACGATCACGCCGCGGGAGGGCCAGCTCTGGTCGTCGGTGATTCGCTTCGAGGCGGATCGGCCGCTGATGGGGCCGTTCTGGGTGGGAGTCGCCGCGGCGCCCGTTCCCGACGCAAACGAGACTACGTCGCTGGAGCCCCTCGTCCGCGTCACCGTCGACGAGAGCCTAGAAACCCTCACCGCGACTACGCTGCCCCAGCCCGAACCGCTGGAAGGCGCCGTGGCTTGGTTCGGCGTTGCGGATCGGTACCACCTGGTGGCGGCGGCACCGGAAGCACCAGCGGGAGCGAGGGTTGAATGGGCTCAGTTCGGCAAGGACCGGGTGGGCGCCCTCTACACGCTGCCGGCCGAGAACCTATCGGCTGGGGCGCCGCTGGAGGCGAGTTTTCTCCTGTACACGGGCGAGCGTGAGCTGGGCGCGCTCGAGGCGGCGGGCCACGGGCTCGACTCCGCTGCGTCGCTCGGCTGGTTCGGCCTGTTCGCAAAATTCATGCTGGTCACCCTGCATCTCATCTACGGGGTGGTGGGCAACTGGGGCTTTTCGATCCTCGCACTCACGCTCCTCGTGCGGATCGTGACCTACCCGCTCACGCGCTCGGCGCTGATCTCCGGTCGAAAGATGCAGGGTCTGCAGCCCTTCATCAAAGAGCTGCAGGAAAAGCACGGGGACGACAAAGAGACCCTCAGCCGCGAACAGATGGCACTGTTTTCCAAGCACGGGGTGAACCCCGTGGGCGGGTGCCTGCCCATGCTCGTTCAAATGCCGATCTTCTTCGCGCTCTTCTCCGCTCTCGCCTACGAGCCCAGTCTCTACAACGCGGAGTTCTTCTACGTAAAAGACCTCAGCGCACAAGACCCCTATGGCTTGCTCCCTGCGCTCGTCGTGCTCGGCATGTTCGCCCAACAGCGGATCACGCCGATCACCGGCATGGACGAGATGCAGGCCCGCATGATGAAGCTGATGCCGATCGTCTTCGGCCTCATGATGTGGTCGGCGCCGGCCGGCCTGTCGCTCTACTACTCGCTCAACACCGTGCTCGCGATCGCGCAGCAGTGGTACAACACCCGTTCGTTCCCCCCCATCCTCCCTGTTGGAGCCCCCAATGTCGCTACCTGAGAACCACGTCGTCGCCGAAGGCCGCACCCTCCTTGCCGCTCGCGAGGCCGCCTCCGCGGAGCTCGGCGTGCCGCTCAACGCGGTGGAGCACAAGCTCGACCTCGCCCATTTCAAGGCCTCTGGCACCTCGGGTGCCGCAACCGTCAAAATCTTCGCGTGGGCGAAGGACATGGCCAGCGTGGCTCCCGCCATGGCGGCCGAAGCCTGGGTTCGCGGGCTCCTCGACAGCATGGGGCGCACCGCTACCGTGCGTGCCGACATGCGGGGTGAGGCCGCAGTGGTCTATGTGGACGCGGGCGAGGGCGCGCGCCACCTCGTGGGCCGTCAGGGCACCACGCTTCGCGCGATCCAGCACCTCCTCGAGCGGAACGTGGGGGGGCCGTTTCCAGGCGCTGAGTTCCGGATCGACATCGCGCGCAACGACGACGGCGGCGAGCGGCGCGACGACCGTGGCCCGCGCGACGACCGCGGCCCCCGCGACGACCGCGGCCCGCGCGATGACCGCGGCCCCCGTCGCGACGACCGCGGCCCGCGCGATGACCGCGGCCCGCGCGATGACCGCGGCCCCCGTCGCGACGACCGCGGCCCGGGCGATGACCGCGGCCCCCGCCCGGGAGGGTTTCGCGACGACCGCCCGCGTCGGCAGGATGCCGACGCGCTGCGCGCCCTCGCCCGAAAGCTGGCTGAGAAGGTGCGTGAAACCGGAGAGCCCGAGATGATTCGCCGTGAGCTGAACAGCTTCGACCGCCGCCTTGTGCATTTGGAAATCCAAGAGATGGCCGGCGTGGCCTCGCGCTCTGTCGGGGAAGGCTCCGACCGTCGCGTGGAGATCTTCCAGTCCGCGGGCGGCGAAAGCGCTGCCGAGTAGGCGAGGATGCGGTGAACGACACGATCGCGGCCTGCGCCACGGCGTGGGGGCACGCGGCGATTGCCGTCGTGCGCCTGTCGGGTCCAGAGGCGCAGGAGCTTGCGGCTCAGGTGGTCGGCGAATTGCCAGCCCCCCGACGGGCCGGCCTGCGCCGCTTCCGTGACGAGGCGGGCGTGTTCGACGAGGGCGTGGTGACCGTGTTCCCGGGGCCGCGCAGCTACACCGGCGAGGACGTGGTCGAGCTGGCCGGGCACGGCAACCCCCTCTTGGTGGAGCGGCTGCTGCGCGCGCTGGGCGCTCGCCTCGCGCGCCCCGGCGAGTTCACCCGTCGGGCCTTTCTCGCCGGCCGCATGGACCTCCTACGCGCGGAGGCCGTGCTCGCCACCATCGAGGCGCGCTCGGGCGTGGGGATCGAGCTCGCCCGTGGGGGTCTCGACGGTCGACTCCACGAGGCCGTGGAGTCGCTTCGCGCCGAGCTGATCGACGTGTGCGCGGAGCTCGAAGCGGTGCTCGACTACCCGGGCGAGGACCTGCTCGTAGGCAGCGATGGTGCGCTGGCAGAGAGGCTGCACCGTTTGGCCGTTCAGGCGGCTCGCCTGGCCGACTCATGGCGCGCCGGGCGGGTGGCGGTCGAAGGCGCCCGCGTGGTGCTCGCGGGGCCGGTGAACGCGGGAAAGTCGAGTCTGTTCAATGCGCTGCTCGGGCGACAGCGCGCGATCGTCTCCCCGCAGGCCGGCACCACCCGTGACGCAGTGGAGTCCCCGCTGCAGCTTGAGGCCGCGAGGCTCACCCTGGTCGATACCGCAGGGGAGCGTGAGGCTACCGACGCGATCGAGGCCGAAGGCATCGAACAGGCGCGTGTGGAGTCCCGCGGCGCCGACCTCGTGGTGCGCTGCATCCCGCCGGGCGCGAGGACGCCTGCGGAACGAGAAGGGGAGCTGCGGGTGGGCACGATGTGCGATGTGGGCGCGCCTCCTTCCGGAGTCTTGGCCGTGTCTGCGCTCACGGGGGAAGGGATGGACGCCGTGCGCGGGGCCATCCTCGTCGCGCTTCGCGGCGAGGCGCCGGGTAGCGCGGAGGTGGTGCTGACCAGCGCGCGGCAGGCGGAGCTGTTGGCTCGGGTGGGGCGTTCCCTCCAAGAGGCGGCCAACGTGCTGCCGCACGCGGGGGCGGCCGTAGCGGTGGAGCTGGGCTACGCCGCGTTGGAGGCTCTGGCGGAACTCAGCGGTTCCACCGTGCGGGAGGCGGTGCTCGATCGCCTGTTCGCACGCTTCTGCATCGGCAAGTAAAGGGGGGGCATGCGTTCGATTTTTGTGATGGACCCGATCGGCTCGATCAACATTGCGGGCGATTCCACCTACGCACTGATGCGGGAGAGCAGCCGTCGCGGCTGGGAGGTTTGGTGGTGCCACCCGAGCTGGATGTGGGCGGAGGGCGGGCGAACGAAGGCGCGCTGCCAACGCGTGGTGACCACCGTGGCTGGTTTCGAGCCGGCCGAATGGGCGGAACAGGAGCTCTCGAGTTTTCAGCTGGTGTGGATGCGGAAGGACCCTCCGTTCGACATGAGCTACATCTTTTCCACGTACCTGCTCGATCTCGTGGGTGTGGATACCGTCGTACTCAACGCGCCGGCTGCCCTGCGCGCCCGCAACGAAAAGCTGTTCGCTGCGGCGCTCACGGACCTGACACCCCCGACGCTCATCAGCGCCGACGTGCGGCGAATCGTGGAGTTCGTGGCTTCCCAACCCGACCGGGTGGTGCTCAAGCCGTGGGACGGAAACGGCGGGCGCGGGGTGTTGGTGACGCGAGCGGGCGACCCCAACTTACGTTCCATGATCGAAGTGCTCAGCGACGAAGGCCGGCGCTACATCCTCGCTCAGCGCTACCTTCCCGAGATCGTGCAGGGCGACAAGAGAATCATCCTCATCGACGGAGAGCCCGCTGGCGCCGTGCTCCGGGTGCCCGGGCCGGGAGACCACCGCGGCAACCTGCATGTCGGGGCCACGGCCCACGCCACCACCCTCACGGCGCGGGAACACGAGATTTGTGCGCGGATCGGGCCAACGCTCCGCGCTGAGGGCATGCTGTTCGTAGGGATCGACGTGATCGGGAACTGGCTCACCGAAATCAACGTGACGAGCCCAACGGGCCTGCAAGAGATCAACGCCTTCGATGGGGTCGTGCTTGAGGCTCGCCTGCTCGACGCGGCGGTGCGCCGCTGGGAATCCCGTACGTGAGCTTTCCCTCCTTCTTCGTGGGCTTGACGGTGTTCGGAGCTGCGCTGGCCGGAGAGGATCCGTCCGACGCGCTCCGAGAGAACACGGTGGGAGGAGTGGCCACGCCGGCGGGAGAGCTGCCGCTCGATCTGCCGCCGCCCATCGTGGTGGACTCAGGCGGCCTCGCCTACCCGGCGCTCTCGTACGCGGCGGCCGAGGTGTTGAAGGTCGACATTGTCTTCGCCGACCGCTGCCGCCGCGCTGTCGACCTCATCTACGCCCGGAAGTACAAAGACGCCAAGCGCGAGCTGGAGGCGCTCACCGTCGACTCGCCCACGACCGGCATCGGTCCTGCAGGGATGGCCGTGATCTATCAGGCCTTGATGTTCGAAAACTTCGACTTTCGATACGAGCAGGAGTACCGGGCCGCACACAGCGCCGCCTTGGCTCAGATCTCCGAGGGCCTCCGCAGCCCTGGCAACGAGCCCATCGAGTACTTTCTCCAAGCCGGCATGTCGGGCATTCAGGGAATTCACGACATGCGGCGAGGGCAGTTCCTCTCCGCCATCGGCCACGGGTACGACTGTGTCACCTCCCTGGTCGAGGCCAAACGGGCGGCTCCGGACTTCGTCGACCCGTTGATGGGCGACGGAATGTACATGTACTGGCGGACCGTGGTGGCGAGGACCACGGCACTCATCCCTGACGGTGCCGATGATCGGGCGGCCGGCAAGGATCTCATTCGCCGAGTCGAGAAGGACGGGGTGCTGATGGGCCCGGCCGCCACCCTCGCGCTCACCTACAGCTACATCGAGGACAACGACCTGCGCAACGCGCTCGGGCGAGTGATGTACGGACGGCTGAAGTACCCCGACAACGTGATCAACAACCTCACCGCCGGTCGGGTGCTCACCAGCATGGCCCGCTACGACGAAGCCGTGAAGATGTACCAGGAGGTGCTTACGGTCGCGCCCGACAACCAGCGCACCCACTACCACCTAGGCGTGGTGTACGCGCGAAAGCGAGCGTTCCCTGAAGCCGAAGCTTCCTTCAAGCGGTATGTGGGCTTTCCAGAGGTGCAGCCGGACTACCGCGGCCAAGCGTGGTATCGGCTGGGTCTGCTCTACGCGCGTGAGTCTCGCGTGGAAGATGCCCGCGCGGCCTACACCGAGGCGGTCCGTGTCTCCGACAACTCTGCGGCTCAAAAGGCCCTGGCCAAACTTCCATGACGTTCCTGTTTTTTGCTGCCTGCACGGGAGCCCCCCCCGCTCCGGCCTTGCGACTCGAATCCCTCGGCACGGTGCCCGAGTTTTCGTTGCGCGACCAGACCGACGTGCCTGTCACGCGCGCGGCCCTCGACGGGAAGCTGTGGGTGGCCGACTTCATGTTCACCAGTTGTCCGGACATCTGCCCCACGCTGTCGGCCCGGCTGTCGTCAGTGGCCGCGAAATACCGCCACGAACCCGATCTCCGCTTCGTCTCGTTCAGCGTGGATCCCGTCACCGACACCCCCCACGTGCTGAGCCGCTACGCGGCACGGTTCGACGCCGTGCACCCCACGTGGCTGTTCCTCACGGGCGAAACGACCGAGATGAAGGCGGTGGTGGTCGGGGGCTTGAAGCAGCTGATGGAGCGGGCGCCCGCCTCCGGGACCACTCCGGAGACCGTTCTGCACGGCAGTCGTTTCGTTCTCGTCGACGCGACGGCCACCATTCGTGCCTACCCCGACCCCAAAGAGCCGGGGCAAGTGGAGGCCTACCTCGACCTGCTGCTGGCTGAGCGCTGACGCTACTTGGTGGGGATGGTGAGCGTCATGCCCACCGAGAGCTTGGCGCCGTCCGGACCCACCTGAGGGTTCGCTGCGGCGATCTTTTGCCAAGCGGAGGACTTGCCGTAGTACTTCGCGGCAAGCTTCCCGAGCGTTTCGCCCTTCTTCACCGTGTGCATCTTCGGCGCTACGGGCGGGGCGGCGTTGGCGACCACGACCTTGGTGACGGGGATGGCCTCCGCAAGCGCCTCGAGGTCGGCGGGCACTAGGGCGGCGAGCGTCGGTTCGGGGGGCACCGGTTCGGGGAGCGCCGGTTGGAGGGCGGCCGCCGCCGGGGCCGTGTAGAGCGCCTCGCGCGCCTCGGGCATCGCCACCTGGGCGGCGGGCCGCGGGGTGGTGAACAGCAGGAAGAGGATCACCAAGGTGCCGAACAGCCCCGCCGCGAGCGCCACCAGCTTCCAAGCGCGCTCCCGCTCAAGGTGTTCGCCCACCTCCGTTTCCAGCCGGATCGTTTCGCCGCGCAGCGAACGTGTCTCATGACGCAGCGCCTTCAGCTCGCCGAGCTCGCGGGCCGCCACGCGGGCGCGATGCTCTTCTTCACGCCCCCGCTCCGCTCGGATCTGGCCTTCGAGGCCCTCGCGGAATCCCGCCGGGGGGACCACCCCGCTGGCTACGGCGGCGTCGAGACGCGCGAGCGCTTCCCCCCAGCGGTTCTGTGCGCCATGGACTTTGGCCAGCAGAAGCTGGGCGTCCCCGTCGTCGGGGTCGAGGCAGAGGAGCATCTGGAGGCGCGCCTGCGCCTGCCCGAGGTGGCCTTCGCGGGCCAGCGCGAGCGACTCGTTGAACAGCGTGCTGGGGACTTCGATCCCGGCATCGCCCAGCACCTTTCCGAAGCGCGCCGGCGCATTGCCATCGGGGCTGGCGCCGGGGCGGGGCGCGTCGTCAAAGGAGGTCAGGTCGGCGGCGAGGGCTTCGGACATGGGGTTCACCTAGCGGTGGAGCTGCGTGGGAATCGCAGGCGGGGAGGAGGATCGTACCGTGTTTCTCTTGACGTGTCGAGAGCGTTTTCCGTGCGGCCCCCGGGAGGGGGCGGCGAGCAGGGAGCCCCCGAGGTGTGCGCTATTCCTCTCCCTCCTCTCCCTCAATCACGATCGGCGGCCCAAACCTACGATATTCCTTGAGAAAGGCCAGAGAGCGGGGCTCGGCACGGTCGACGTAGAGCACGCCGTCGAGGTGGTCGCACTCGTGTTGCACGACGCGGGCCGCCCACCCGTGGGCTTCGAAGAGAAAGGGTTTTCCGTGTCGATCGCGGGCGCTCACCCGAATGGACGTGGCGCGCGCCACCAGCCCTCGCAGCTCCGGCACGCTGAGGCAGCCTTCGTACCCCAACGCCTGACCGTCGCCGATCGGAGTGATCTCTGGATTGGCGAGGAACATCGCCTCCTCATCGCTGTCGAGCTGGATGACCACCACCCGTAGGCTCCGAAACACCTGGGGCGCCGCGAGCCCCAAGCCGTCGTGCTCCAGCATTGATTCGTAGAGGTCGTCGCAGAACCGTTGGAAGTTCGGGTCCTCGAACTGGGCGTCGTCCACCCGTTCGGAGACCTGGCGAAGAATCGGATGGCCCATGCGGGCGACCTGGAGGATGGCCATGCGCATTCTCGTAGCCTTGATCGCCTTGCCTCGGGAGCGGGACGGGCTACACGCTCACTCATTCGGGGTGCATCGTGGCGGACTGGACCAACCGTTGGGAAGACAATGTCGGAGGAACGAGCACCATCAACACGAAGAAGCATGGGTTCTTCGTAGACAAGGAGTGCATCCTCTGCTCCGTGTGTTCCGATGCGGCGCCCAACAACTTCCGCATGTCCGACGATGAGGATCACGACATCTGCTACAAGCAGCCGGAAGACGAGGCGGAGCTCAGCCAGTGTCGCGAGGCCGCCGAAAACTGCCCGGTAGAGGCGATCGGCGAAGACGGGCAGTAATCGTCTGGGCTCATCGGCCGTGAGCGATCGCGGTCCAGTAGGGCTCGAACACGAAGTCGGGCGAGTTCGTGGGGGTGTGGCAGGCGACACAGGCGTCGGCGCCCTTGGGCAGGAGTCCGTACGCTGCGGAGGGGGAGGCGAGGTGCGCGCTTGCGGGACCGTGGCAGGCTTCGCAGCCCACATGGTCGAAACCGCCGGCGTGCCCGAGTCCGGTTTGGTGGCAGGGTAGGCACTCGGAGTCGAAGCCGTGTTGGGCCTCTCGGAGTGTGTCCCGAGCGTGGGCGTGCGCGCTGGCCGCCCAGATCGCTCCAGCCGCGGCATGGCACCCCGCGCAGGGCGCACTGCCCACGTAGAGCAAGGGCGGGAGCGGCGAAGCGCCCGGTTGCCGCGAGACTCCGCCGGCGCAGGCGGCGAGCAGGATCAGCACCACAGCGCCGCCAGACGGGCCGGGAGGACGGGGAGTGCGGAGCGTAAGAGGGGCCCGAGGGGCAGGCCGTTGCCGGAGTTGATGAACAGGAAGGGGGTGGCGCTCTGGAGGGCGTAGGCGAGGGCTTTGCCGCTGTACACGGGCTCTACGCCGAAGCCCTCGCGCTCGGCCCACAGGGCGGCTTTCCCGCCCGCCACGCTGGGCTCACCGTACGGCGAGCCTTCGGCGATGACCCGGAGGGGAGGGAGCGGCGGGACACGGAGGCCTCGGGCAGCCAAGAGGCGCGTGACCGCGGCGACCCGAGCCTTGACCAACCTAGCGCCGAAGCCGGTGGTGTCCAGCGTATGCACCTCGACGGCCACGCCGGCGAGCGCCAGGCCGACCTGCAGTCCCGCCGCCGTTCCACCGCTCCCCTGGGCCACGACCACGCGGGGGGGCAACACAAACTCGCCGCTCGCTGCGCGCTCGGCCAGCTCGAGCGCGGCCTCCACCCACCCCAGCGTACCCGCCGCATCGGAGCCTCCCGGGCCCCAAATGGCAGGCGCTTCGCCGGACTGCGCCCGCACCGTCGCCCAGACCCGCGCGAGGCGCGCGAGCGCGTGCGCGCGGCTTCGTGATGGCCATACCGTCTCGGCGTGTGCGTGCATTGCCCGAAGCTGGGCCTCCGCTAGGGGAAGCCAGCGCTGCGGCCACGCCACCGCGTGCACCCGCAAGCCCAGCTTGCGGCCTACCACGGCGCTGCTGAGCAGGTGAAGCCCCCCAGCCGGCCCCAGCGTGATCACATCTCCCGTGGCGTTCTCGGCGAGGAGCCATTCAAGTTTTCGCAGTTTTCCACCACCGATCTCGGTTCCCGCGAGGTCGTCGCGCAGCACCAGCGACCGGTTGGGCAGGGGCTGAACGGCGCTCGGCACGGCCCGGAGTCGCACCGGCGTTCGCCCGAGCCGGATGGAAAGTTCAAGGGAGCGCATCCCGCTCAGCGCGTGAGCGAACGGACGACGGCCGCGGCGATCGCGGCTTCGACGTGCGGCGAAGTCGCCAGCGGCTGCGAAACGACCCGGGCCAAGCGCAGGTTTGCGACGGGCGCGATGCCCAGAGGATGCGGGTTCGCGCAACCCGAGCAGCCCAGGCACGCCGCAGGGAGGTCCGCGCCCGTGGAGTCGGCCCGCGCCACGGCGGCCGGCGGTCCGCCGTACCGCTTCAGCCCCATGCTGCGCAGCCGCACCGCCTCGGCGGGGTCGAGCTCTTTGGCCCCGCCAAGGTCGCGTGCGGTCTTGGTGATCAGGGCGGTGTGCTCCACGGTTTCGAGCCGACAGAAGGCTTCGAGAACACTGCTGCCTAAACAGACGGCGCCGTGAGTGTCCATCAGGATGGCGTCGTGTTCGCGCACGAAGGGCCGGATGTCGTCGGCGAGCTTGCGGGTACCGGTGGTGGCGTAGGGCACCGTGGGCACCGTGCCGAGCGTGAGCACCACCTCGGGGAGCACACACCGCGCCATGCTCACGTTCGCAATCGTGAACGCGATCGAGATGGGCGGGTGTGCATGGATGACGGCCTGGCAGTCGGGTCGCTCCTCGTAGCAGGCGAGGTGCATGGCCATTTCGCTGGTGGGGCTGCCACTGCCGCGGAGCCTTCGGCCCTGCATGTCGATCACGACGAGATCGTCGTCGGTCAAAAAGCCCTTGTGGCAGCCCGCCTTCGTGCAGAGGATGGAGCCGTCGGGCAAGCGCGCACTCAGGTTGCCGTCCATCGCCACCAGCAAGTGCCGCTCGTAGCAAAGGTGTGCAAACTTCAGCAGGTCTTCACGAAGTCGGCGCTCAGGAACCATGAGCGGTCTTAAGTATCCTCCCATGACGCAAGCGTCGGTCGAGCCTTCAGGAGCCCGGTGGGAGAACGTACTCGATCGGCTGCTTGAGGGCGCGGAAGGGCTGGTCGACGAACAGGCGGCCCTCCATTTGGTTCGGCGGGTCCTCGCTGAAGAGGGGCTCGAGGGGGTGTGGGTCGGGCTCGCGTCGGAGGCCGTGGAGCCGGCGCCGGCAGGCTGCTTTGAGGAGCGCCTGGACGGAGCATTGGGCCTGGTGCTTCGTTCCCCGGTGCCCGTCGGGCGCGCCGGCCTGCGGGTGCTGCGGGTGGCGGCGGGGCTGGTGTCCCGATCTGTTGAAGTGCGGCAGGCCGCGGAGGCGAGCGCGCGGGGGCGGCGCGAGCAGACGTTCTTGAACGAAGCGGCCTCGGCGGCGGAGGAGCGGCAGGCGCAGCTCATCCAGAGCATCAACGCGATTGTATGGGAGGCGCCCGAGGGCCAGAGCGGCTGGAGCTACGTGAGCGACGGCGCAGCGGTTCTTTTGGGGTATCCGCTGGAGCGATGGGCGGAGCCGCGGTTCTGGCGCAAGATTCTCCACGAAGACGACCGGGTCCGCGTCGTGGCCGAGTCCGGCTCGGCCCGCGGCAACCGCGACCTTGAGTACCGGGTCCGCGCCGAGGATGGGCGGGTGGTGTGGATGCGCGATGCCGTTCGGGTGGTGTACGACAAGGGCGGCAACGTCGTGGCACAGCGAGGAGTGATGCTCGACATCACGGCCCGCGTGGAGGCGGAGCGTGACCGGGAACGGATCCACGCCGAGATCGTGGAGTTGCAGAAAGTGGAGAGCCTCGGAGTGATGGCGGGCGGGATCGCGCACGACTTCAACAACCTGCTCACGGTGATCCTCGGCAACGCCTCGCTCGCGGCGATGCGCCTGCCGGAGCGCAGCCCCGCCCGCGGTTCCATCGACGACCTCATCGCCAACGCCCAGCGCGCGGCCGACCTCACCCGTCAGCTCCTCGCCTATTCGGGCAGGGCGCAGCTCACCACCGAAACACTGGAGTTGGGCGTCGCGTTTCGTGAGCTTCGTGGCCTGCTTGCCACGGTGGTGCCCAAGCTCGCCGAGTTTCAGTTCGAGGTGGACCCCCTCACGCCCGCCGTCGAGGGCGACCGGACGCAGCTGCAGCAAGTGTTGATGAACCTCGCCACGAACGCCGCCGAAGCGCTGGGAGACCGCCGCGGCGTGATCACCATCCGCACGGGATTCAACCAGATCGACTCCGTCGCGGCGGGCGAGCTGCGCCTTCCCCCCGGCCCCTACGCGGTCCTCACGGTGGCCGACAACGGTTCGGGCATGGACGACAGCACGCGCCGTCGCATCTTCGACCCCTTCTTCACCACGAAGGCGCACGGGCGGGGGTTGGGCCTCGCCGTCGTTCACGGGATCGTGAAGGGGCACGGCGGCGTCGTGCAGGTCCAGAGCAGTCTGGAGGCTGGCACGACCGTTCGGGTGTACCTGCCGGCCTCCTTGGCGCGCGTGCCGGCACCGGTACCGTTGTTGTCGCGGATTCGTACGGGATCGGGGCTGGTGCTGGTCATCGACGACGAGAGCGAGGTGCGGGCGACCGCGCGCGCCATGCTCGAGGCGCTCGGCTACGACGTCATCGAGGCGGAAGACGGCAGGGCCGGCCTCCTTCGGTTCGACCGGCACCGGGCCGAGGTGCGCGTCGTCCTGCTCGATATGACCATGCCCGTGATGTCGGGCGAAGAGGTGCTGCGCGCCCTCCTGCGGCGCGAGCCCACTGCGGGGATCGTGCTCAGTTCGGGCTTTTCACAGGTCGACGCCCGTCGGCGTGGCATGTCGGAGGGCCTGAGCGGGTTTCTTCAAAAACCGTACACCGTACGCCAGCTCGCGGATGTGATCGGCCGTGCGGCCAACAAGGAACCGGCGAACGAATGAACGCGGACGGCATCACCGTGGTGGTGCCGCACCGAAGCGCCACGGCCGCGCTCCTTCGGCTGCTCCACGCCCTCGAGGGCCGCCGGGTCTTGGTGGTCGACGACACCGACGCCGGCTTGGACCTTGATGTCCCCCGCGTGCGGCTCGGCGGCGGGCAGGGTTTTGCGCGCGCCGCGAACGCGGGGCTCGCCGCCGTGCGTACGCCGGCCGCGATCCTGCTCAACGACGATGCCCTCCCCATGGGCGATTGCCTCGACCGTCTCGCAGCGCGGGGGGGGCTGTGCGGGCCGGTGCTCACCGGCCCAGCAGGCGTGGAGTCTGCGGGGATCGTGGTGCGCGGGTGGGGCCGCGTGGTCCAGCGCCGCGACTCGCCCCTTGCCGACCGGTCCGTGGCTGCTCTGAGCGGCGCCTGCCTTCACGTGCCGGCCAGCGCGCGCTTCGACGAGCGGTTTCCCCACGGCGGGGAGGACGTGGAGCTGTGCCTTCGCCTGGGCGGCGCCTGGCTCGTAGCGGGTGCGCGCTGCTGGCACGAAGGGGGCGGCACCGTGCACCGGCGGAGCGTCATGGCCACGCGCTGCGCCGTAGCCGGGCAGGCGCTGCTGTTTCCGCCGGGCTGGCGAACGGCCGTGGTCGCCGGCCTGCATCTCGCGCAAGTCCTGCGGGAGGGCGGCCCACTGTCGCGATTGCCGGCCATCGCCGACGGCTTGGCCGACGCGCGTCGGCGAAGGCCCCTTGCCCCCCTCCCCTGAGCGCGCCACGCCGGGCCGCCGAGGTTTCTGCTATGGTGCCGCCGTGCTGCCCCTCCTCCTCTCGATCTGGTCCTCTTGGGCGGTGGCGGCTTCGCCCACGCCCGTTTTCGTTTCCGCCTTTCAGGCACGCAACGACGAGTCGCGCTCGCTCGCGGCCCTGATCGAGGCCTTTGTGGCGGAGAAGCTGCGGGGGCGGCCCGAACTGCGGGTCTTGCGGGTGGAGGACAGCCCCGCGTTCGAAGACTACTCGGCCCGCATTTACATGGACAGCTGTCCGCCGGGCGACATTGTGGGCTGCACGTTCGTGGTGGGGGGCCGCGCGTCGGCTTCGTGGGCGGTCACGGGGTCGGTGCAGTCGCTGCTGAAGGGCACGCGGGTGGACATCGACATCGTCGACATCAACGGGGCGCGGGTGGCCGTGAGCTTCCGCAGCGAGCTCGACTCCGGGCGGGATGAGGCGTTCGCGGAGGGCGTGGCCCGTGTCCTCGTGGCGGCCATTGCCGGCGAGGTGGGCGCGGAGAGGGACATCCGGGTGAAGACGGAGGACGCGGAAGCGGCCGACGAGGAGCAGGATGCCGTGATCGCCGCGGAACTGGCCGCGCTGGAGGAGGAGCTGGGTGAGTTCACCACCAGCATTCGCCGGGCCGACGTGCAGATCGAACGACCGAAGCTCACGGAAGCCGACATCGCGGAGAAGTCGGTGGAAGAAGGGTCCAAGCCGTGGGAGCGACTGGGGATGCAGGCCGGCGACTACCTTCGGTACCGAAACTCGGGTCTCGACCTGCCCACCTGGCGTGAACGAGCGGAAGGGCGGCGCTTCCAGTTGTTGATTCGTGCCTCGGGCGGCTACGTCAACGGCCCTGTCGACGCCGAGTACTACGGACGCTACGCCGTGCAGGGTCTGCAAACCGTCGATGCCTACTCCGCCCAGAGCGTAGCGAGCGGGTCAAGTGGCACGGGTTCCCTGGAACTGGGCTTCGGCGTTCATCCGATGGTGGACGTCTCCGTGCGGGTAGGACTTGCCGGCGGCAACTTCGTCTACCTCATCAGCCAGGAGAGCACGGATGATCTGGATGATGGCCGAGTGCCCGAGTCGGTGACCACTCAGCAGTCCAGCCTGATCGTGGGGCCACGCGCCACGGTGTCCTTTCTGCCGGCGTCCGCGATCCACCCCACGTTTGGGTTCGGGGCCTACTGGATGCAGGGAACGGGCATCGCCGACCACATCCTGCCGCCCGACGAACTGGCCCGCTTCCCGGCGCAGGCCACGTGGAGCGTGGAGTTGATCGGCGGCGCGGAGGTTCGGGTCAACGACATCCTCGACTTCTACGCGCAGGTGCCGGTGTCGTTTCTGCTCGACGACGGCGAAACGCAGGAGGAGCGGTACAGCCCCGTGTCGGCCCTCGAGGGCATCGAGACGCTTCCTGGCCCCACCGCTCTCGGGGTAGGCCTGTCGGTGGGCGTGCAGGTGCGCCTGTTTGGGAGCCGACCCAAGGAGAGCAGTGCGCTGGACGAAACCGACGAACCGTGATCGATCGGAGGGCGCCCCCCCTTACTGCCCGGGGAGTAGGCGTACTCGCATCCGAGCGGTGCCCGCCTTCGCGATCTGACAAGCGCGGGACTCGGTCACCGCCAACTCGGACCCGATCTCCTTGAGCGTGCGACTCTCCAGATAGAATTTGGTCACGACGATACGCTCGCGCTCCGGGAGGTTTTCGAGGGCGGCCAGCATCTCGGCCGTGAGTTCTCGAGCCACCCAGGCGTCCTCGACGTTCGTCTCCTGCCCCGAGAGCTGGTCCCCGATCGTCGTGCCGGCGTCTTCGTCTAGCGGGGTGTCGCTGCTCACCACGCTGAAGAGCAGGGCGGCGTCGACCATGTCGTCGTAGGCCTGAGGCTGGAGCTCGAGGCCGCGGGCCATCTCTTCGCGGGTGGGTGCGCGCCCGAGGCGGTTCCTCAGCTCCGTTCGTTTCGCTTCGAGGGCGTTGTGCTTCCGCCGGACCGCACGAGAAACCGGGTCGATCCCGCGCAGGTAGTCCACCATCGCGCCGCGAATACGCAGGTCGGCGAAACCCTTGAAGGGCACGCCGCGCTCGGGATCAAAGCGGTCGATCGCGTCGATCAGTCCCACGGTGCCCACGCTCACGAGCTCGTCGACATCCACGCTGCTCGGGAGGCGCCGCGCGAGGCGGCCCGCGATGATCCGGACCAGCGCGACGTGGTCGAGAATCAGGGCGTCGCGCTGGGCGGGGGTGAAGGACATGAACGCCCGCACGATACGACGGGAGGCGGGGGTCTGCAAGGCATCGCGGGGGGCTCGCGGCGCTTCTCGGGCGGGCGCGCTATGCGCGCGACCATGTCCTACACTCCGCGGGGCTTCTACGGCCGTCTGGCCCGTTGGGTTCTCGACCACAAGCTGCTGCTGCTGCTGCTCCTTGCGGCCGTCTCCGCGGTGGCCGCTGGGTTCGCGTCCCGGGTGCGGGTGGACAGCGACATCCTGCACCTGATGCCGAGCGAGGAGCCTTCCACGAAGGCCTTGGCGAGCCTCGACGCCGAGGAGGGCGGGGTAAACGTGCTCACCATCGCCGCCGAGGCGGAAGACCCGGTGGCTCGCGACGCGTTCATGGGGGAGCTTCAAGGCCTCCTCGAAGCCGACCCCGATGTGGACTACGTCCTCTACCGGATCGACCCCGACACTGCGTTCAAGCTCGGCCTGCTCTCGCTCTCCGTCGAGGAGCTCACCACCATCCGGGACCGGGTGCAGAGCGCCACCACGCTCGGGTCCGCGCTCGCGAACCCCCTGATCGCGGCGAGCGTGCTCGATCTCGGTTCCCTTACCGAGAAGCTCCAGCAGGGGGACGACGACCTGAAGTTGGTCTCGGAGTCCGGCGTGGCCCGCATGATCGTGCGGCCGCGTGGCTCCGCTCACGACCTGCCCTTCGCCGCTCAGTTCATGAAGCGCGTGGATGAACACCTCGCGGTGGTCGAAGCGCACCATCCGACCGTGAGCGTGGTGTGGAAGGGCGGCGCCTACCGGCACAACGTCGAGGATTACGAAGCCATCGTCGAGGACATCTTCACCACGACCGCGGCCAGCCTGGTCCTCGTCCTCTTCATCATTACGCTCGCGTTCCGCACGCCGCGCGCGCTCGCCGTGATCTTCATCCCGCTGGCGCTGAGCAATCTGTGGACGCTCGGCATCGCCGGGGCCACGGTGGGTGGGCTGAACACCTTCACCAGCTTCGTGAATGCCGTGCTCATCGGGCTCGGCGTGGAGTTCGGGGTGCACCTCTACGCTCGAATCCGAGAGTGTGTGGAGGCGGGCGACTCGATCGAGGACGCTGTGGTCCGGGCATGGGACCTCGTAGGCGGCGCGTGCACCAGCGCCGCGCTCACCAGTTCGGCGGGGTTCGCGGCGCTCTTGTTCGCGCACTTTGCCGGGTTCCGGCAGCTCGGTTGGCTCTTGTCCTTGGGGCTGGTGCTCACGCTCATTGCCGAGATGCTGTTGATGCCCCTCCTCGTGGTGTGGCTCGACCGTCGGGGGCCGTTGAGCCGCACGGCCCGCTCTGGACTTCGCGGACGAAAGCTGCCCGCGGTGTACCACCTCGCGCCAATGACGCTCACGCTCCTCGCCGGTTTTACGATCGTGGCGGGCCTCTTCGTGAGGAACGTGGAGTTTGAGTTCGATCTTTCGGAGCTCCGGCGGCAGGGGCTCGCCTACGCCGACCTCACCCCTCGTCAACAGGCGCTCGCCCGCGAGAGCTACGCCCCCTTGGTGATCAGCTACGCCTCCGAAGGGGAGCTCAACGCAGCGGTCGCGCGGGTGAGCAAAAAGGTGCAAGCCGGTAAGCTTCCCGAGATCACCCAAGTGTTGTCGATCCGGTCCATTCTGCCGGAAGATCAGGCGGAGCGAGTGGAGGTGCTGCGAGACCTCGCGCAACTGTCGGCTGACCCCAACACGGCGTTTCTCCCCGCCGCCGTGCGCGAGAACTTGAAGCGCGTGTCGGCGGCCGACCCGCATGTGATGAGCGCCAGCGAACTGCCCCGCGGCGTTCAGCACGCCCTCGGCGCGCTCGGTGGCCGCCACCGGATGTTGATGGTGCCGTCCGGCAACATGTGGGACATGCGGGAGGCCTACCACCTCACCGAAGTGATGGAGCGTGAGTTCCCCGATACCGTGATCGCCAGCGAGTACGTGACCCTCGGCGTGCTCTTCCGCCTCATGCACCGGGACGCCCCCATCATCGCCGCGGTGGCCTTCTGCCTCGTCTTGTTCTTCACCTCGCTCGACCTAAGGCGGGTGTGGGCCGTGGCGGGCGCGATGTCTGTGCTGTTGGCGGGCGTGGCGTGGTGGGTGGCGCTGCTGGTGATGACGGGCATCAAGATCTCGATGGTGAACTTCGTCGGTGTGCCCATTGTGCTGGGCATCGGCATCGATGTGATGATCCACTTGATCCACCGGTTCGAGGAGGAAGGACCGGGAGGCGTGATCAAGTCGTTGTCCACGACGGGGTGGGCGAGTGCCTTGGGAACCTCCACGACCGTCGTGGCCTTCGCGGCGCTGTCGTTGGGCTCCTCGCAGGGCATCCGTTCGCTGGGGCTCCTGGTGTTGCTCGGCGAGGTGGCGGTGACCCTCGGGGGCTTCATCCTCATCCCCCTCGGATTTGCCACCCTTTGGTCGATGGGACGGGCGTCGGGGCCTGGTGGCGCCGAGCCTCCTGGGGATGCCGACGGCGACTTCGAAGGCAAGTAGCCGCCCGCGAGCGCAGGCCTCCGGCTTCTCCGCACCGAGGCGTTATGCCCGCGTTCCGGAGTCCACAATGCGCGTCCTGCCCTTTGCCCTCACCGCGCTGTTGTTTGCCGCCGCCTGCGCCGCGGAGGAGCCTCCCGCGGGGGCCTCGCCTGCGGCCAAGCCGTCCGCCCCCAAGGGGCCGTCGTTCGACTACGCCGCGCGCGCCTCGGCGCTGAACGTGATCGTGGTGAGCATGGATGCCCTGCGTTTCGACCACACGGGTCTCGGCGGTGGCACCTTCACCCCCAACCTCGACGCCTTTCAGAAGGAGGCCGTAGCCTTCTCCAACGCCACGTCTCCCGCGCCCTGGACAGTGCCCGCCCACATGGCGATCTTCACTGCACGTTGGCCCTCCCACCACGGTGTGGTCAACAAGCTCGTGCCCGATCCGGCGGGAGGCAAGGAGCTCGTCCTCGACCGCCTGAAGGACACGATCCCGCTGTTGCCGGAGGAGCTGAGCAAACAGGGCTGGGAGGCGGTCGCCTTCACGGGGGGCGCCGGCATTTCCGGGAAGTTCGGCTACAACCGTGGCTTCACCACCTACCTCGACGACAAGGTGTTCGCGGGGATGGACTACTCCGGCCCCCCCGCCATGGAGTGGCTCAGCGCCAACGCCGACCACCACTTCCTGATGTTCTTCCACGGCTACGACGTTCACGGCCAGCACCCGATGACCAAGACGGTCGCGGAGCTCGCCCCCGACTACCAGGGCACGATCGACGGGAGCATCGAGCAGCAGGCGAAGCTCCGCGAGGCCGGCCTCGCCGCGATTGTGAAGCCGGGCGATCCCGCCAAGGGGGACATCTCGCCCGAAGATGCGGCCATCCTGCTGAAGGTGTACCAGCAGAAGGTGCGCGAGGCCGATGAGCGGCTCGGGCTGTTCTTCGCCCGCGTGCGCGAGCTGGGGCTCATGGACAAGAGCCTCGTGGTGGTGCTGGCCGACCACGGCGAGGAGTTCATGGAACACGGCTACCTCGACCACGGGGCGACGATCTGCGAGCACCAGCTGCACGTGCCGCTGATGATTCGGTTTCCGGGCGGCGAAGGAGCGCGGGTGGTCGACACGCCGGTGCGCACCTTGGACACCTTCCCCACGCTGTTCGACGCGCTCGGGGTGGCCCCGCCCCCGGACATCGACGGCAAGAGCCTCCTGCCGCTCTTGCGGGGCGAGCAGGTCGACCTGCCGATCTACGCCGAATCGGACTACCGCCTCTTTGTCCACCTGCGGGCTCGCACCCGCGATGGCAAGAAGCTGATCCTCGACCTCGCGGACGGCCAGAAGCAGCTGCACGACCTCGGCGCCGACCCGCAGGAGAGCACCGACCTCAGTGAAACCGACCCGCGCACCGCCTACGAGCTGGAGCAAGACATCCGCACGTGGATGGGCGGGATGAACACCGACCCCAACCGCTACCTCGGCGTCGCGGAAGAGCACATCACTGTATTCTGAGGCCGCTCCAGCGCGGATCGGGTTGACGGCCGCGGGGCCGACCGGTACGCTTCCACTCAGCTTGGCTGAGGAGTCTCATTGGCCTACGTCCCTTCGCTCGACCCCGCCCTGTACGCCGTGGCCAACGGTCGCACCGATCAGCAGCTGATGGACCTGATGGCCCAGCAGGCCGCCAGTCCCGTTTCCACCAATCGGCAGCTGCCCAGCATCGCGCTCGTCGTGGGCCCCTCACCGTTCACCATGCCCCGCGGCTGGGAGTTCTTTCTCACCTCCCCGTACGAGGGCATTTCGTACATCGCCACCGTGCTTCACAACGCCGGCTACCCGGTGCGGATCATCGATGTTCGGTACGACCGCGCGCCGTTGGAGTCGGCCTACCGCCAGATCATGGAGGGCTGCGACATCCTGGGGCTCGCCACCTACGAGGACTGCTACCCCTTCTTGGAGCAGCTGATCCGCGAGGTGAAGGCATCGCGCCCGCGGCTCCCGATCGTGTTGGGAGGTTCGCTCGTCACGTCGGTGCCCCACGTCTTCATGCGCGAAACGGCGGCCGACGTGGCCGTGATCTCCGAGGGTGAGCTCACCATCCTCGAGGTGATGGAGGCCTTCGCCAGCGGGCTGTGGGGCGCGCGGCTGCCCGAGATCAAGGGAATCTGGTTCCGTGATGCCCAAGGCGCCGTGCATCAGACCGCGCCGCGCGGACAGATGCCCAACCTGGATTCGTTGCCTGCGATGAACCTCGATCTCTGGCCACAGTCGCGCGACCCACGCGGGCTCCAAAAGCAGATCATCGCCAGCTACAGCCGCGGCTGCAAGATGGACTGCTCCTTCTGCTACCGCACCACCCCTCAGGAGCGCGTGAAGAGTCCGCAGAAGTTGCACGCCGAGCTGGCGGAGTACAAGCGGAAGTACGACATCGACTTTGTCTTCTTCGTCGACCTCACCTTCACCGCGCACAAGCCGCAGACCTTGGAATACCTCGACGTGATTCGGGATCAGGACCTGCGTTGGACCTGTCTCACCCGCAACGCCGATGTGGACGCGGAAGTGGCGGCCGCGATGGGCACGGCGGGCTGCGACATCGCGCTTTACGGCGTGGAGTCTCTGGGCAAGGCGGCGCTCAAGATGGCCCGGAAGGGGAGCACGGAGAACTTGGTCTACAAGGCGATGAAAAACACGTGGGACGCAGGCGTGCGCTACGGCGGCCTCACGATCGTCGGCCTGCCCGAGGAGGACGAAGGCTCGCTCGACCACATGTGTGAGTGGGCGGAAGACAACCACCACATCACGCGCGTGAAGTACCTGTCGGCCATGCCCGGCACCACGGTCTACCGGGACTCGCTGCAAAGTGGCGCCATCCGCGACGAAGTGGAGCACCTGCGTTGGCTGGCCGTGGAGCAGGCGCTCGAACGCGACGAGTTCATCAACTACAACCGGCTGCCCGAAGAGAAGATGCGGCGCAGCTACAAGCGGCTCTACGATAGCTACCAGCCCGGGCCGGTGATGGACTTCCAGCACTTCCCCGAGCACTTCGCCTACTACGACCCCGAACCGACCACCGACTGGCGCGCGTCCTTCGCGAGCGCCGGCGGCGTCATCGACCCAGGGGCTCTGGCCTACCGCGGGCTCTATGCCGCGGGAGAAGGGGTGACCCTCAGCCGCGTGAACGAGCGCGAGTTCAGCGTCTCGGTCTGAACCCCATGCCTGATCCTTCCCCCTCGGCGGCGCCGGCCCGTTCGGCCGCGCCCCGCCTCGACGACGCGCTCACCCGCGAGCACCTCGAAGCCGCGCTCCGCGACGAAGCGGTGGCCTCCACCGAATGCGCCTGGTTTGCCCGCATCGCGGAGATCGAGGGGCGCAGCGAAGCCTCTCGGGCGCTTCGGGAGATGGCCGAACAGCATGCGCTCAACGCCAGCACCACGCTCGATCTGCTCTTAAGATCGCGAGAGGCGCTGCTCGGGGCACGGGCGGGCACGACCAGCGAAAACCTCGCCGTCTTGGAGAAGTTCTACGACCGGGACGCCGAGGCGCAGGGGGCGAGGGCCACCACGGCCCGACGCGAGGGGTTCTCCGACATCGGGAGCTGGTTTGAGAGTGTGAGCCGCCTGCGGGTGTTCCACGCGGCGCGCATCGCGGCGCTGCGGGCGGAGTCGGTGGATGGGTGAGATGCGCTACGATGCAGACAGCATCGTTGTTCTGAAGGGGCTGGCGGCGGTGAGGATGAGGCCGGCGATGTACGTCGGCTCCACCGGCCCCGACGGCGTGATGCAGCTGGTGATCGAGGTGCTCCAGAACGCGCTCGACGAAGCGCTCGCCGGGCAGGCCACCGAAGTGCACGTCGTGCTCGGGTTGGACGACGAGTGGGCGGTGAGTGACAACGGGCGCGGCATTCCGGTGGAGGTGTACCCGCCCACGGGAATGCGCATCCCGGAAGTGCTCGTCACGGAGCTGCACGCGGGCGGGAAATTTCAGGAAGGCGCCTACCGCCTGCCGGGCGGACTCCACGGCGTGGGCCTCACCTGCGTGAACGCGCTCTCCGCCACCTTCGAGTTGGAGGTGTGCCGCGAGGGCGGTCGCTGGCGCGGCCGCTGGGCCCAAGGGCTCGCCGTTGAGCCCTTTGTGCGCGTGGGAGACGCCGCGCGTTCGGGCACTACGGTGCGCTTCCGGGCCGACCCAGCGGTGTTCGGGCGCGCGCGCGCCGACGTGGGTGCGGTGGAGCGCTGGCTGCGCTGCCAGAGCTGGCTCAGCTCGGGATTGTCCTGTCGGCTGGTGAGCCCCGCCGGCGAAGTGACCTTCTCCTCCGACGAGGGCATCGCGGGCTTCGCGGCGTGGCTGGCGGAAGGGCAAGAGCGGGTGCACGCCCGGCCGGTGTCGGTGGCGGCGACGGTCGGTCCTCACGAGGTGTCTGCTGCGTTGTTGTGGACCCGAGCCTTCGCCGAGAACTTTCAGGGTTTCGTGAACCACGTGTACACCCCGCTCGGGGGCGCCCACGCCGACGGCCTGCGCGCGGCCGTGGGGCAGGCGCTCACCCGCTATGCCCGTGAGGCCCGGCTGCTGGACAGCACCGAGCCGCTGGAGGTGAACGACACCCTCGAGGGCCTCGTGGCGGTGCTGTCGGTGCGCATGCCCGACCCCCACTTCGAAGGGCAGACCAAGACCCGCCTGCTAGACCCCCCCGCGGGGCGCGCCGTGGAGTCGGCGGTCGGGGTCGCCCTCGCGGCGTGGCTGCGCGCCAACCCGGCGGACGCCGCAGCGGTCGTGGGGCGGGCCGTCGAAGCCGGGCGTGCCCGCCTCGCTTCGCGGCGGGCCAGCGAGCGCGCTCGGTACGAGCGTGTGGAGCACCTCGTCGACAAAGAAATCTACCGGCAGCAATTCGGCATCCGGTCGAAGACCTGGCACACCTCGGCCGACTGGATCACCAACGCCGGGCTGCTCGCGATGCACGGCGGCTCCAGCCAACTCGCCGACGACGCCGTGCTCCTCGACGTGTGCTGCGGCTCGGGCGTGGTCGGGGCAAGCTTCCGTGGCAAGGTGGGGCGCATCGTGGGGCTCGACCTCACGCCGGAGATGGTGGCCCTCTCGCGAAAGCGTCTCGACGAGGTCGTCTTAGGGGATGTGTACGACATCCCTTTCCCGGAGGCGAGCTTCGATGGCGTGTGCAACCGCGAGGTGCTGCATCTGCTGCCGCAACCCGAGCGACCGCTGGCTGAGATCTTCCGCGTGCTCAAGCCCGGTGGCCAGTTCGTGGTGGGGCAGTGGGTGCCCTTCGGCGCGGTAGACGGACCCTGGATGTTTCAGGTGGTGAAGAAGAAACAGCCCCTGTTCGTGAACAACCTCTACGACGAAGATGTGCGCGCGCTGCTGGAACAGGCGGGGTTCGTGAACCTCTCCAAGCAAGAATACTTGCAGTGGGAGGACATCGACAATTGGATTGCCACCTGGGAAACCCCCCTGTTGCACCGGCACCAGATCCGGGACCTCTACCACCACTGTCCCGCGGAGGTTCGCGCTATCCACCCCTTTGAAATCTCCCCCACGGGGGCGATCCGTGACTGTTGGCGGTGGGTGGTCTACTCGGGCTTCAAACCAAGCTAGCCGGGCGCTCCACCCGCCCGTCGGCGTGCTTGGCGAAGCGGCCTTCGCTGGCCGCGTGGACCGGCTCGGGCGACGGCCACGGCCAGCCGCCGAATTGGGTGCGGCGGTAGTCGGCGAACGCCTGCTGCACCTCGCTCTGGGTGTTCATGACGAACGGGCCGTGCTGGCAGACCGGCTCCCCGATGGGGCGCCCCTGGAGCACCAGCAGCTCACAGGCGTCGGCCGCCACCAGCTCCGCTGGTTCGCTGGCCAAGAGCTGGAGAGCATGGCGCGCCGGTGCGGCATGGCCATTGATGCGGAGCTGGGTGCCCGCGAAGAAGTAGAGGACCCGCTGAACACCAACGAGCGCGGGGGGCAACGTGAAGGCCGCGCCGGCTTCGAGCTTCAGGGTGGCGATCGTCACGTCGTTCTGAGGATCGGCGGCCCAACTGTCGGGAGGGCAGGCCGGGGCATGGGCGCCGCCGAGATGTCCGGACACTACTCGGGCCTCCGCGAACGCCCCTCCGGTTTCGACGACCACGTGGGGGATCTCGTCGTTCCACAGCATCGCAAAATAGGGTTTCACCCGCTTGCTGCGCGAGGGCAGGTTCAGCCAGATCTGGAAGAGTTCGGTGGGGTTGCCGGTCTCGGAATTCACGAGCGGGAACATCTCGCTGTGCACCACACCGCCGCCGGCCGTCATCCACTGCGCGTCGCCGCCCCCGAATCGCGCCGTGGCACCCATGGAGTCGGAGTGATCAATGAGCCCCCGCCGCGCGAGCGTGACGGTTTCGAATCCGCGATGAGGGTGGCTGGGAAAGCCGGGAACGCGCTGGCCGTGGTACATCCGCCAGCCGTCCTTTTCCGCGAAATCTTGGCCGAGCGCCCTGCCCTCCAGAGATGCGGCCGGTCCGAGCTTCTCGTTGCCACGGGGGTACGTGTCGTCGTGATGCACGCAGAAGAGGAAGGGGTCGAGGGTGGGCCAGGGCGGTGGGGGCAACGGAATGGTGCGCTGGACGACGGGGGTGTTCATCCGGCGAACCTATGCTCGCCGCGGTAGAATGCCGCCCCATGTTGGTCGTCATCGCCGCTGCTTTCGCCGCCGCCTGCGCTTCGCCCCTGTACCGGGTGCTTCCCGAGCCGAGCACGCCGTTGCCAGGCAAGGGCAAGACCGTGGTGACTGGCGACTCCATCCTCGACGGCGTGCCCGTGGTGGGCGTCCGGTTCGTTTCACGCAGCGCCGCGGGAGTCGATGCCTGGCGAAAGGTGCTGAGCCACCCCGAAGCCCAAGACGACTGGATGCCCAGCCAGTTCGGCTACGACCTAGTGGAGCGGGTGAACGACTCCCACATGTACCTTCAGGTCAACGTAGGCTTCCTGTTCGGGGCGATCACGCTCCACCGCCAGCTCGTGGCCAAGGTGGAGGGGCAGTTGGAGGGAAGCGAGCTTGTGAGCTGCTGGACGCGAGTGGCGCCCGAGCCCTGGGCTGCGACGATCGCCGCGTGGCGAAACGAGTCGGAGTGGCAGGGTGCGAGCGCAGGCTGGTGGAGCGTGCGCGCCGACGGCACCGGCACGATCGTGGGCCACCAATGGTGGAGCGCCACCGAAGGGCTGCCCGCCGCGGTACTCAAGTTCGGCGCTTCCAGCACGTTGCCCGCGCTCATCGATGCCTTCGATGCGCGCGCGAAGGCGGTGGGCGGCGGCTGAGGCCTCGCGTTAGCGGCGCCGATGCGCGCCGTCGCAGCCTTGTTCGCCGTCGTCCTCGTGCTCCCCCTGCTTCGCCCCGGCACGGCGCACGCCCGTAAGTCGGACACCGCTCAGCGCCTCCTCACCGACGGCAAGTGTGCGGAGGCCGTGGCCCGCGTGGACGACTGGGAAGCTCGCGGCGGGCTGGGCGACGAGGCGGCCGACCTTTCGCGCATCCGGGTGGACGCGGCGGCCTGCGTGGCCAAGGCGGCCGACTCCCTCGAGTCGTGGTCGGCCTTCCTTGCTCGTTTCCCCGCCGCCGTAGCGGCGGGTCCGGCGCGGGTCCGCGTGGCGGAGTTGGCCTTTGCCGCCGCGCAGGCCGACGGAACGTCCGAAGCGATGCGAGCCTTCGTGGATCGTTACCCCGCGGCGCCGCAGGTGGGCGAAGCGTTGAAGCAGGGCGAGGCGTGGGATTTTGACGATGCCTCCCGAGCGGGCACCCCCGAGGCCATTCAGCGATTCATCGGCCGGTACCCTTCATCCCCGCTGCGAGAGGCCGCTTGGGAGAGCGTGGTCCAGAACAACCTCGGTATCTACCTGATCACTGCTGGAGGGGAGCCGCGGCTCTTGGAGTCCGTGCCGGTCGACGGCGACCGGCTCGTTATGCCCGTGGGGCTGCCTGGCGCTGGCGCCTACCCGATCGTGGGCGTGAACCTGCCCGGCGCAGGCGTGGGCGTAACGAGCGAGTGGTGGTCGTTGCGGGCCGTGGAGTACGATGACGAAGGCCAAGCGCGGCTCACCTCGGTGGCGCCGGCCGGCGCAGCGCTGGCTGCGCTCGTGGGCGGCCCCCCTCCCGGGCCAGAAGCCAACCTCCTCACGCTGGTGCGCGCGCCGGGGTCGCATATCGCTCGAGTGGCTACCACCCGCGCCCCGCTCGCTGTTCCCGGCCACTGCAAGGGCTCCGGCCGCTTTGCTTTCGTACTCGAAACCCCGGGTGTCGACGTCCGGGCGTTCCCCTTCTCCGTCGGCTGTCCGAAGCGGCTCGTCGAAAGCTCTCCGCTCGCCACACTTTTTCAGCTCCTCGACGCCGCTGAGGCCGGCGACCGGGTGCTCGCCCGCGAACGTTGGGGGGCCCTGTTGGAATCGCCGGCCGCCAGTGGTCTTCGCGGATGGCTCGCCATTGCTGTGGGTGGCGATGCGTGGGAGGCCCTCGTGGAGCGCCGCCCGGCGGTAGGGGATTGGGTGGTGTGGACCACTCAGCCCGATGGCACCCTGCTCTCCTCGTGGCTGCGGGCCGACGAGGCGGGCTCTTCCGTGCTCGCTGTGCGTCCGGGCTGGTCGGCGGTGGACCATGGGGCGCTCCGCTCCACCGAGGGCCCACCGGACGAGTCGCTACCTGCGCTGGCGCCCACCGCTCCGCTCGGCCGCTGGCTCTCCGACAACGCGGGCTCCTTGCCCTTCGGGGCCTCGCGCGTGGATCGCAACGCGGCCCAACTCTATCGGTCGTTCACTTCTCCCTGACGGGCCCGGCGGGCGGGGCGTCGGGG
This sequence comes from Deltaproteobacteria bacterium, assembly GCA_947484175.1. GTDB lineage: Bacteria > Myxococcota_A > UBA796 > UBA796 > SXON01 > SXON01. The sequence continues at coordinate 50,379 of CANKOI010000001.1, read as the reverse complement.
GCGTTCGCCACATACTCGAGGAGTGCGGCGAGTGCGGCGGTGGCGTCGGCGAGTGCGGCCGGATCAATCTTGTCGACGGTGTCGGCGCGGGTGTGGTGTATGTCGAAGTAGTGGGCGTGGTCGGGCACCAGCCCGATGCCGAGAACGCCCTGGTCGGTGAGCGGAGAGATGTCCGCCCCGCCGCCCTCGTCGCTCCGGCTCATCCCGCTGCCCGCCAGGCCGGCGTCCAGCCAGGCGTGCTGCGCCGGTGAGCCCACGACGCCCCATCCTCGCGGGCCTCCACCCCCTAAGTCGGACTCGATCGCCGCCACGTGGCGCTCCTTGCCGTGCGCGGCTTCGTAGGCCAGCCCCCCCCGCAGGCCGTTCTCTTCGTTGGCGAACAGCACCACCCGCACCGTGCGCCGCGGCGCCCCCCCCTTCGCCAAGAGCCGCAGCGCCTCGACCGACTCCACGATGCCGGCGCCGTCGTCGCTCGCCCCCTGCCCTACGTCCCAGCTGTCGAGGTGCCCGCCGATCACCACCACCTCGTCGGGCCGTTCGCTGCCCCGCAGCTCGCCGATCACGTTCACGGCATCGGCGTCGGGCAGGGTGTGCGACCCGAGCCGCAGCCTGACATGCACTTCGCCCCGTGCGGCGAGCCGTTCGAGACGGTCGGCATCTTCGGGCGTGATGGCCGCGGCCGGCACCTTGGGCCACGCAGGGTCGTAGTTGAGTGCCCCGGTGTGGGGGGTGTACAGCGAGCGGGCCGTGACGGAGCGAACGAGCACGGCCACCGCCCCGAACTGCGCCGCTCGCGAGGCCCCGCGGCCGCGGAAGGCCACGGCGGGGCCGTACTCGTGCATGGCGGGGCTGCCGCTCCCCATGGGGTGGTTGTAAACCACGATCTTCCCCTTCACGTGCGGCCCCAACTCGTCGAACTCCCGGATCACCACGATCGGCGCCTCGACGCCGGCGACTCCAGTGCCCACGCTGCCTCCGAGCGCGAGGAGATCGAGCGGCTCGGACACTTGGCCGAGGAGCGACAGACTCGCTTCACCCCGCACCCACACGGGCACCTTCACGGGATCGAGCAGTACCTTGAGGCCGTCCTTCCGCAACCAAGCGGCGCCGATCTCCTCGGCCCGCTTCTGGCCGGGGCTGCCGGCGAGGCGGTGGCCGGCGCCGTCGCAGAGCTCCACCAGGCGCCCATAGATGGCGGCACTCTCAGCCTGGGCGAGGGCGCGGTAGTGAACGTACCGTGGGCCAGTAGGGGCCCAGGTGCCGGTAGCGGGGAGCGGGTCCCCTACGGCCGGAGAGAGCGCGGAGAGCAGGCTGAGCAGCACGAGCATGGCGCCTTATACCGGGTGCCTCCGTGGTAGGCTGCCCCATGGTCGTGCTGGTGCTGGGATTCGGCCCGTTCGGGTCGGTCGTCGACAACCCGGCCCGGCGGGTGGCGCTCGCGGTGGACGGGCAGACGCTTGGCAGAGGAGTCGGTCGAATCGTGGGGCGGGAGATGCCGGTGTCCTACGCCCGCAGCGAGCGGCTCACGCTCGACCTCGTGGAGGAGTTGGGTCCGGCGCTGGTGTTGGGCGTGGGCGTGGCGTCGGGCCGGACCGAAGCGCTCGTGGAGCAGGTGGGGAATCACCGCGCCGACCCGCTGCTCTTCGACGTGGACGGGGTGGGACTCGCCGACCACGGCGCGGGCCAGGGGAGCCTCGTTTCGGCTAGCGCGGCGCCGCTGGCCACCGCTCTCGGCGTAGGGCTATCCCTCGACGCGGGCGGGTACGTGTGCAACAGTTGGTTGTTCCGTGCGCTCCGAGCGGGCCTGCCGGCGGCCTTCTTGCACGTTCCCCCCTCGGGTTTTCCCGCCGCTGCGCTACGCTCAGGCTTGAGCCGGCTGGTGCGCGCACGGCCGGGCCGGAGCTGAGCAATGCTGCTGCTCTTGCTCGTTGGATGCGCCGCCGCTTGGAACCCCGAACGCCCCGGCCCTTTCGACCTCGCCGTGCCGTCCGGCTGGTCGTTGGCCCGGAACTATCAATTCTTCGGGAGTCATACCGTGGTGATCACCCGTGGCGACGCCGGCATCTCGCTCACCCGTCGTCCCGAGAACGGGCGGGCCGGAAGACTTCCGCTCGACCTCGTGGCCGGGGTCCGGGCGCTTTCTTGGGGCCGCCGCGTGGGCGTGGAAAACGCCGTCATCGCCGAACACGACATCCTGCTCGACGGGCGCCGCGCCTGTGCCGTTACCGGCCTGCGTCGATGGCGCACGGCGCGCTCCGGATACACCATGGTCGTGACCCGCACCCCCGGACACACGGTGGAGATCGTGCTCCACGCGCCCGAAGCCGCGCTCGATGCCTACGCCGCCGATTGGGGCGTATTCCTCGATGGGCTGCGGTTCCGCTCGCCGCCCGACCCCGACGGGCCCCTGTTCGAGGACGACACATGGCGACGCTGAGGTTCGAGCTGTTGCGGCGGGAGGGCGAGGGCCCTTTCCCCTGCGTCGTGCGCACCGCCGAGGGCCGCGCCCTGCGCCTGCACGGCGATGCGGCTCCGCGCCACGCGCGCTGGCTCGGCATGGTGGACGGCGTGGCGGTGTGGTCGGAGCCCGCCGACCTCACTGGGTTCGGCACCGACGAGTGGGTGGAGGTGTATGTCACCGAGCTCATCGACGAGGTGGGGGTTCCGCTGGGTCCCGACCACTCCGATCACGGCGGCCTGTTCGACCCCCCGGCCGAGCTCTCCGTCACCGGCGAGCGCACCGGCGGACACGCCGACCAACCCGAAGGCGACGCCCAGCGCGCCGCGCTCCTCACGTGGATTGCCGCCGCGCTCGGCGAGCGTGTCCCGCACCGGGCCGAGGGCCCCCCCCCGACCGCCCTCCGCACCCTCATCGCCGACGAACCGCCCGACCTGCTCCCGAGCCTCGGCGCGCCTGCGGGCGCCCGCGGTTCGGGTCGGGTGCTCCGCCCGCCCCCCGTGACCCTGCAGCCTGAGGGGTTCGAGCGGGAGGACACCGCCACGCAGGCGGATGTCCTTCTGCCCGCTGGCCCCTCCACCGAGCACACCGGGGGTTGGCTCCCCGCGGAGAAGCTCATCCGTTTCGCGCCGTTCGTGGCCGCCGGCTTGCTCGTGCTCAGTGCGCTGGCGTGGTGGATTTGGGCGGTGCCCCGGTTGGGGTGAGCCCGACATCACTCGCTCGGCCGCGCCACCAAAACCACCTTCGATTCCTTCGTTTTTCCCTCGCGCATGTAGCGCACCACCACCTCGTCGCCGGGGTTGCGGCTGGCGATGGCCCGGTACACATCCTTGTCGCTGGTGATGGTCTTTCCGGCGATGTTCAGGATCACGTCGCCCTGGGCAAGGCCGGCGCGGGCGGCGGGGCTGCCTTCCGAGAGCCGCACCACGAGCGCACCGCCCTCGACCTTGAATTGCGCGACGCCCCGGGCGTTGAGCGCGGCGGTGCCCACCCCCAACCAACCCCGCGCAACCGTCCCCGTCTTCCGGAGCTGGGGCACCACCAGCGCGAGATGATCGCTGGGAATGGCGAAGCCGACGCTGTTCGCGCCGCTCACAATCGCGGTGTTCATGCCCACCACGGCACCGTCGAGGCCGATGAGCGGCCCCCCGGAGTTGCCCGGGTTGATGCTTGCGTCGGTCTGGATGAACTCCTCCAGCGCGTCGAGCTCCGGCACCTCGCGGCCCTTCGCGGAGATGATGCCGGCGGTAACGGTGTGACCGAGCCCTAAGGGGTTGCCTACCGCCACCACCCAATCCCCGACGCGCGCGCGGTCGCTGGCGCCGAGCTTGAGCCAAGGGAGCGGGCGGGGCGACTCGATCTTGAGGAGGGCCACGTCGCTGCCGCGGTCGAGTCCGACCACGGAAGCGGCGTATTCGTCGCCCGAGTCAAACTTCACCTTGACCTCGCTCGCGCCGCTCACGACATGGTTGTTGGTGAGGATGTACCCGTCGGCGGAGATCACGAAACCCGAACCCTGGCCCTGCTGCACGTGCTCCTTCGGCCACCCGTACGCGTATTGGTACATGGTGGGGATCGTCTGACGCTGGGTGGTGTACACGTTCACCACCGCGGGGCGTACGTTGTCGACCAGCGGTGCGAGCGTCAGCGTGGGGTTGAAGTTGGCCGGCACCGCCACGGGCGGGGCATCGGTGGCCGCGGCGTTGCACGCTGACAGGACGAGGGTGAGGAACAGGGGGCCGGCGAAGGAGCGCATACCTTCTTCCCTATCCACCGACATTGGGGAGGGAAGGTCACCGGCTGTCGCGAGGTGTCGCTGAGTTAGCTCGGGGGGATGCGGCTCGCGGGCTACGAAGTGGATGCGCTCAGCATCGGCGGGATTGAGACCTGCATCCAGTTGCCGGAGCTCGATCTCGCGTTCGACATCGGGCGCTGCCCCCACAGCGCGGTGAAGCGGCGCCGACTCCTCATCACGCACACCCACATGGACCACGCGGGGGGCTTGGCCTACCACGCCGCCACGCGCGACCTCTACAAGATGAAGCCCCCCATCTGGTACGTGCCGCAGGAGAACGAAGCCGACCTGCACAGCATGCTCGACGCCTTCCGCCGCCTCGACAAGAGTGACCTCCCCGTCACGCTGCACCCCTGTGGTCCCGGCGACGCCGTGGAGCTCGGCGGGGGTTGGGTGGCGCGCCCGTTCCGCAGCCCCCACCGGGTGGCCTGCCAAGGGTACGCCCTGTGTCGGCGGCGCACGCGCCTGCGCCCCGAGCTCGCGGGGCTCGACGAGGACGCGATTCGCCGCCGCCGCCTCGATGGCGAACAGGTTTCGGAGGAGACCGAGTCGGTAGAGGTGGCGTTCACGGGCGACACGCTCCCCGAGGTGATTGAACGCGAGCCGCTCGTACGGGCCGCCCGGCTGCTCATCCTCGAGTGCACCTTCCTCGACGACCGGGTCTCGGTGGAAAAGGCCCGCAACAGCGGGCACGTCCACCTCGACGAGCTGATCCCGCGCCTGCCTCAGCTCGGCTGCGAGGCGCTGCTCCTCACCCACTTCTCCGCGCGCTACAGCAATTCGCAGATCACGTCGATCCTAAAAAAGCGACTGCCCGCGTCCTTCGCGGAGCGGGCAGTGCCGTTGCTCGAGGGCCGGGCGGAGAGCCGCTCGTAGGCTGCTCAGTGCCCGACGATGTCGCCCTTCATGCCGAGGAGCGCGAGGAGGAGCGCGTCGGCGAGTCCGGTACCATCGAGGGTAGCGCTGTAGGGCACGCCGAGCGTGTCGAGGGCCTTGAGCAGGTCGCCAACGAGGAAGTTGAACTCCGCTTCGGTGATGTTCATGCCCTGGTGGGTTTCCAGCATCGTGCGGCCCGTGTAGGTGCAGTAGCCACCCGTGGCGCTGCACACCTGGTCGATGAGGTGCGAGCGGAGCGCTGCGGCGTCGGTCGTCGCGAAACGCCCGTTGATTTCGGGGTCCGCCAGCACGTTGGTGAGGAAGGTGTCGATCACCACCTCAACCGCGCCGTGGCCACCGAGCTGGTTGAAGTACACGACGGTGCCCTGCGGGTCGGTGACGATGTCGCCGCGCATGCCGACGAGGGCGAAGAGCAGCGGGTCGATCGTGGCGGAGCCGTCGAGCGCGTAGGGAACGCCGAGGGTGTCGAGGGCCATGAGCAGGTCGGCCACGAGGAAGTCGAACTGCGCATCCGTGATCGCCATACCCGCGTGCACGGTGACCATGTCGCCACCGCTGTAGGTGCACGGACCGCCCGTGGCGGCGCAAATCTGGTCCTTCAGCTGGGCCTTCAGGATCGGAATGTCGGCATGCGCGAAGAACCAGTTGATGTTGGGGTCGGCCGCCACGTTCGCGACGAATTGCTCGACCACGGCGTCCACCGCTGCCGCGCCCCCGATCTGCTCGTAGAGGCTCGCCGCCGCCGTGTCGGTGTCGCCGCCACCCGTGTCGGTGTCCATGCCGCCGGTGTCGGTGTCCATGCCACCCGTGTCGGTGTCCATGCTGCCGGTCTCGCCAGCGGTCTCGACGGGATCGGCGTCGCACGCCACGAGGGAGAGGAGGAGAAGGGCAACGCTGCTGATCATGGGTAAACTCTGGTTCCGAGGGGAGGGGCGCGAGGAGCGAGCCGAAGCCGGATCGCCGCCGTGGCCGACCAGTCTACCGTTTGTCTACACTTTGTCAACCGTGTGTTGACCATGAAACAGCCAGCTCAGGGCCCCTCTTCAATCACGCGAGGACCGCGCCGATGGGGCCGACGGAGAGTCCGGTGTCGGCGGGATCGACGTCGGCCAGCGCCAACAGCGTGGCGCCGACGTGCTCCGGTGCGAGCCAGGTGCCGCCCTCGGCGATGTCTCCGCTCGCGAGGTCTACGGGCTGCCCATACATCAGCGAGTCCCACCCGCCGTACACGCGACCGCCCGCCACGCCTGAGCCGACGATCATCACGCTGGTGCAGGGCCAGTGGTCGCGGCCATTCGATCCGTTGTACGTCGGGCTGCGGGCCATCTCGGAGAGCACCACCACGACGGTCTCATCGGCGAGGGAGGCGCCCGAAGGAGATGTGGCGGCCGCGAGGCGGTCCATGAGCGTTTCCAGAGACAAGAACAGCGAGTTGAAGAGCGGCGACTGGAGTTCGTCGTTCACGGCGTGGCTGTCGTAGTCCAGGAGCGAGTCCCCGACGGTCACGCACCGCGCCACCCCGTTTTCCAACGCCATGATCGCCACGTCGATCTGCTCGTCGAGCGCCTGGAGTTGGCCGCTGGTGCTGCCGCGGCCCACGTGCACGCCGTATCGACCTGCGTAGTAGCAGCCCCCGACGACCAAGTGGGGAGTCACGCTGTCCGAAGTGGAGAAGGCTCCGATGCGGGTGGCCCAGTCAGCCTGCGTTGCGTCGAGGCTGCTGGTGAGCGAGAGGCGGAGCGCGCTGGGGTGGGCGATGGAGGCCACGTACACGCCGTTGATCAGCGCGGTTTGGTCGGCGAACCGCGCGAAGAAGCGGGAGACGTGCGGCCGCTCCCTGTGGTCCACCCAAGACAGGTCGCCTAGGCTGGAGGGCTCACACCCCGTCTGATGCACGATGCCCGGCGACCCGAAGACGGGGGCGAACACCTGGGTGACGTCCCAGGCCCCCAGCGCTTGAACGAAGATGAAGCGGCGCTCGCTCGACCCGGCGGCCGCGCGCGGCAGTCGCGGCGCGACCAGCGAGGCGGCACCGCCGCCGACGAGCAGATTTCGACGGGAGACCTGCATCAGTACCCTGACGGCGCCAGCGTACGCCGGGAGCGGTCGAACGTACAGGGGCGCAACGGCTACTCCGCGACGTGTGGGTTCCAGCCCGGCGGCCGGAGCGGGCCGGCCCCGTGCCCGATCGAACCCTCGCGAACGCTCACACTGGCCTCCACGCCCGGCACCGCCCAGCTCTCCGCGAGCGTGTAGTAGTCCACCCCCGTGCGGTAGAGCGACACGGCCACATCGAGGTCGTTGAAGTTCCACTCGGCGGCGAAACGAACCAGCTTCTGCTCGAGCCGCGCGGCCTCGTAGGGGCGCTCAATCGAGGGGCGCCCGAGCTGTTCCACCAAGCGAGCGAGCGTGGACTGGTAGTCTTCTGCAGCGCTTGAGGGCAGGGAGTAGCGGCTCGTGGCCGAGACCGCGTGGATGGGCCCTGTGTCGGTGCGGGAGAACAGGAGATCCTGCACCTTCCCCTGCATCTTCCGGCCTTCGAGTACGGAGGGCGCGATGTCGCCGCCGCAGCGGGTGTGGGTGGTGGCGCGCCGGGGGGAGGCGGTCACGGTGCAGGTGAGGAGCCGGGAGACGGCCCACGCGTCGAGTTGGGCCTGCGTGGTCGCACCCACGTCGATGCCGAAGACCTGCTTGAGGGGGGACGAGGGGAGGCCCGCTTTCTTGGGCGTCGCCACGGCCGGCGCGGGGGCCGCCTCGGGCAGCGCGGGCGCCGCGGGCACCTCCGGGAGGTGGACAGCGGAGGCCGCCGGAGCGGCTGCCCCGGCGGCGCCATCGGCCACGACGGCCGCATCCTCTAAGATGACCGCGAAAAAATACCCGAAGCCGAGGTCGCGGTCGAGCGTGAGGGGGCCCGTGGCCACGAGTACGTCGCCGAGGTTCGCATCGGCCGTGGTGGTGACGGTCAGGTCGTTGGAACCCTCCACGCCGCTGCCATCGCGCAGGTGGTACCAGTTCTTGCCAAAGATGCCCTTGCTCGCCTTGACCACCCGCCCGCGAACGCGCACCTCCTTCCCCCCGAACTCCGTGCGCCGGGCGTACAGGTCGGCGACCGACACGCCTCCCTCGATGGGCACCAACACCTCGGACACCGCGCCGGCGTCGGCCTTCTCGGCACGATCGATCTCCGTGATGCGTTCGAAGTCCCGTGCCAGCTCCGCACTGTGGAGCTTCTCATGCAGGGAGCCCTTGCCCATCTGGACGAAGTCTCCGGCGGCGACCGCGAGCTGCGGCACGCTCACCCAGAAGGTGTACGAGGCCTCTTCGATCTGGAGATAGCTGCGTCCGTCGCCGTGGTGGGCCTCGAGAACGCGGGCGGGTGCGACGTTGGCCCACCCGGCCGGGGCGGCGACCGCGGACGGCGCGGGGGCTGGCGTGGAAACGTTGTCGGCGGGGGAGCAGCCAAGGAGGAACAAGATCATAGAAAACTCCCTCGCACGAGGCGGCAAGTTGAACCCGCCGTCGCTAACGCGCTGCGGCCGGCATCGACCCCCAGCCCTTGTCTCGTTACCCGCCACCCATGGCTGAGCCTGCCCAGCGCCGCTCGTTCCCCGTCTGGCTGGTCGCGGCGATCGCCATCGTGGTGGTGCTGGTGTTCGGCATGACCGCCGCGCTTCTCGACCCCACCCGCGACATCGACGGTCTGGACCAGCAGGTGTACCCTCCGGGCGCGAAGGTGACGCTCTCGGGCGCCGAGCTGCTCGCGGTGACGGTAGGCCGAAAGGAGATGGGCCCCGGCTGGTTCGCAGTGGGAAGTTACCGCTACCGGGTGCAGTTCGCAGGCGGTTCCTCGTTCGCTTCCGAACCCGACGCCCTGCTGATCGTAGACAAGGCAGATGTGCTCGTGCGGTGCGATGCCGCGGCGGCTCGGTGTGAGGTCATGTCCACTGTGGGCGTGCGCTGATGCCTACGGAAACTCGACGGCCGCGCTGATCACGGTGTCGCCATCGAGCACGGAAGCGTAGTCGCCACGGCCGAGGCTGTGCTCCACAAACGCGAGCGCGTAGGCGCGCACAAGCCGGTGGCCCTCCTCCGCGTCGAGGGTCTGCCCATCGTTCATGGCGCCGGCCACGTCGGCGAAGGTGTTGTGGGCTCCGCCGATCACGTTGAGGGTGCGGCCGCCGAGTGGGCTGAGGTCGTCGTGGTAGTCGGCGCCATCTTCGGTCCGCTCGGGGTCAAACTCGCCGGTCATCAGGAGCGAAGGCACTCCGAGGGTGCCCACGTTTGCGGAGCCGAGCAGCCAGTGGTCGCCGGGCGCCATGGCCACCACCGCGCGCACCCGGGGGTCGGATGCGCCGGCCTTGAACCGGGAGGCCCAGTCTTCGCTCCAGTGGGTGCACACCCTCGCGGTGTCGCCGCTCGCACACGCCTCGTCGATGGCGTCGATGTCCCACGGGACGCCCGCCGCCGGGAAGATCGTGTAGCCGCCGAAGCTGTGGCCCATGGCCACCACATCCCCGTCGAACTGCGGCGAGGCGAGGAGCGCGCCGGCCTCGAACGCATCGAGCACCGCGGTGAGATCGCGGGGGCGGTCGAGGTAGATGTCGGTGGCGCGATCGCTGCCGTCAAAGGTGGTGTTGCCGGTGTGATCGGGCGAGATCACGGTGTACCCGTGCGAAGCGAAGTGCTCGGCGAGGAAGGAGCTGGCTTCGGCATAGCCCTGGTGGCCGTGGGAGTAGGCGACGACCGGAAAGTCGCCGTCGGTGGCCGGCGCCGCGTCTTCGAAGACGCCCTCCGCCTGCGTGTAGCCGAGCAGGTATTCGGCCGGAAAACCGCTGGTGGCGTGGCTGGGGTACCACAACGACGTGCGCAGGGCGCGCTCCTCGCCCTCGGCGTCGGTGTACTCCACCTCCACCGTGGTGTGGCCCACGCTCCAGGCGCCGGGCTCGGTGAGGAAGGCGACTGGATCGACCGGGGCGCTGGTGTCGTCGGGAGCGCCCGCGCACGCAAGGAGCAGATGCAGCATTGGAAACCTTATCCGCCCCCCGCGGGCAGGATGCGCCAGAGGAGGCAGGAGCCTGCGGTGTCGAGCGGCAGGGCCCACCAGCCGGCGCCGTCGGGGCGGATCGGCACGGCGGGACCGAGCTCGCCGGAGGGGAGGACCGGCCGAACGTCGGGGCGGTACGGCCACTGGAACCGAACGGTGCCGCGGGGGCGCTCCACGAGTACCTGACCATCCCCCTGCTCGAGGACCACCTCCCCGCCACCGATGCGCTCCATGCCGGTGTTCTCCATGCGCCCCGCCACCGTGAGCAGCCCTTCGCGGCAGGTGGGCAGCGGGCCGCTCACGCAGGCGAGGCTCACGGCTGCAGGGTCTCTCAACTGGGGGTCGAGGTGGGGCGCTTGGGTGGGGCCCGCCCCCTCGCCCTCGCCGGCTCGCCCCGCGAGGGCGTGGTCGCCGAGCACGGCTTCCAGCGTTTCCGTTACGATCACGTACCGGCCCGCCAGCGGCCACCACCCCACATGCGCGCCGGGAGTGCCCGCAACGGGCAGGAGCGGCTCCCCTCCGTAGCTCTCCCGCAGGCGCGCTGAGAGCGGCACTGAGACGTCGCGGAGGCCGATCCACGCCGGCCGGTCCTGCTGCACTGTCTCCGCCTTTACGGCCGCTGCGCTCCGCCACTGGGGGATGAGTCCCGATGCCGCCGGAATCGCCCCGCTGCGAAAGAGGCCCGACGCCAGCGGCATCTGCACCCACTTCGTGGCGGCCGACTTCAGGTCGGCGAAGCCCGCCACCGGGCCGCCCTCTGCCTCGATGGGGCCGTTCACGTAGTCGAACCAGATCAGCGCGTCCCAGTCCTGCAGCGCCGCGAACGAGGCCCACAGGAGCGGCGCCTCCGCCATGTGATCGTTGGGAAAGCCTTCGTTGAGCTCCGAGACGATCAGCGGCTTGCCGGCCTGAGCCACATGAAAGCGGTCAAGCAGGCTCTGGCTGCGCGGGTTCGCGATGAGCGATTCATTTCGCAGCACTCGCCCGCCGGGGGCATCCCATTCAATGTGAGCGTCCACCACGTCGAAGGCGGACATCACCTGCCCCATCATCGGCGTGTCCCAGGTGATGCCCGGAACCAGCGGCTGGGTGAAGCCCAGTTGGCGCAGGTGGGCGGCGAGGTCGGCGAAGAACCGGGTATCGAGCCCCAAGTAGAAGTCGTAGAGGTCGCCCACTCGGCCCGCGGGCCAGTTCCGGAACGTGCCCTGCTGGCTGGGCTCCCGGCGCACTTTCCCGAGGGACTCGCCCTCGCGCAGCCCCGGGTTCACGCTGCCGGTCCACGCGGTCGCGAGCTCGGTGTCGCTCGCGTAGCGGGTGCGCAGGAACTGGTTCCACTGGCTGCCGAGCGTGGCGCGATGGCCTTCGGGTAGGCGCTCCACCGCGCCTGTGAGCCAGTTCATGGCCAGCGAATTCTCGTTGGCCAATTCGACCATGGCCACTCCAGGGTCGGCTGCGTACCGGCGGCCGGTGTACACGTTGGTGCGGTCGAGCCACGCGGCGGCCCACACAAAGTAGGCGGCCCGCCACGAGGGCTCGAACATCGGCATCATCTTGTTCGTGAGCGAGGTGTCGGGGCCCACCACGCCGTCCGCGGCGGTGAACTGCCGGTTGGTGGCCACCTCCAGTTGCACGAAGATGCCGGCGGCCTGCAGCCGGGACACGAGGTAGTCGAAGCGGTCCAGCCCCTCGGGGAGGAAGAGCGGGTCGGCCGCCGTCTTGCGCTCCGGATTCAGGATTCCCGCGCGCAGGGAGTCGCAGTGGTGCAGCCGGGCGAGATTCACGCCGTGCGAAGCGAGGTGCGCCGCGAGCCGGTCGGCCAGCTCATGGCTGGGAACGCACGCGGCATTCACCAGGTTCACACCCCAGAAGCGGGCTCGCGTTCCGTTTTTGAACACGAAGTGCCCGTCCTGTACCCGGATGGGCCCCTGCGCGGCCGCGTCGGGCGGCACCTCCCACCCGGCCGGCACGCCGGAGCCCGGTGTCTTCAGGCTGATCGAGTAAGGGAATCCGCTGAACGGCATGCCCTCCACGGCGACGGAGTCCAACAGCGTGCCGGCGGCAAACCCGAGAATCACCACGTCGGCCTTGGGGTTCCGCACCTCCACCGTGATCGATGCGGCCGCGTCGAGGTGGACGACCGAGAGGCTCCGCCCCCGCCCGGCGCTCACGGCCACCCCGCCGGGGCCCGACCCGCCGGCCTCGAAGGGAAATACGTCCTCCCCTGCGACGAGGTCCCTCACTCTGGCGCGTCCGTCGGCGCCCGTGGACGTGACGCGCAGAACGTCAGTGCCCCGCGCGCCCCCACCGGAGTACCCGACCAGCAGGGTGGTGGGGCCGGGGGCGGGCGAGGAGAATTGCACCTGCTTGGGGGCGGCGGGATGGGCCGGGCCCCGCAGGGCCACGGCGTCGAGCCCGCCGTCTTCGTGGGTAAGGGCGGGCGCGGCTGCGCGGAGGGCCGCCCAAGCTTCGGTCGTGACAATGGAGTCGGCGCGGGCCCCGATCACGTCGGCGTTGAGCTGCTCTTCATAGGGCCGGGGCCCCTCGGGGGGGCGCGGAGCGCGCGCCGGAGCTGCCGATAGGAGCAGCGGCGCCGTGAGAAGGAGCAGCAGGCGGTGGTTCCGACGGCAGGACGACACGGGCGCTCCATTAGCGCGTTCGTTCAAATCCCCGCGAAAATCCCCAACGGCGTGGCCACCCGTTGGGCCCACGCCGCCTCGTTGTGTTCGGCTCCGGGCTCCCACCAGTGCCACAGGTCTTGGTCGAACTCGTAGCCTGCAGAGGCGAGGAGGTCGCGCATCTGAAGGGTCTCGCAGTAGTTGTCGCTGGCGTCTGGGTCGTCGTCGTTCACGCCGTCGCTGTCGGTGTCGGCGCAGGACGAGCCGCCGCCCCCGGAGTCGAGGTAGATCGACGTGGACTGGTGCCCGTGCGCCGCGTAACGTTCGAGGATGGTGTCGTTGTGCAGTTCGATGCTGCCCCACCCCAGCGTGCCCGACAGGCTCGCTGCGAAGGCGAACTCACCCGGGTGGCGATCGGCGATGTGCAGCGAGACGAGGCCGCCCAAGGAGCTGCCGAGCACGCCGACCGGGCCCGGCTCGCCGTAGTGGGTTCGGATGAGCGGGCGTACGGCCTCATGGATGAAATCAGCGTAGGCGTCGGCCTGCCCGCCGTACTCCTGGCCGTCGAGGGTGTCGGACACGTGGGTGTATTCGTCGAAGCGGTGCTCGGTATTGTCGATGCCCACGATCAACATGCCGGGCGGCGCGCTCTCGTGGAGGCGCCACCCGCCCCACATGGCGTTCTCGTCGAAGAGGTTCTGGCCGTCCTGAGCGTAGAGCACGTGGGTGATTGGCTCGGCCGGCACGAGCAGGTGCAACGTTCGGGCGACGATCGCGGCGTCCCCCACCGCGAAGAAACGGGCAAAATGGGCGGCGGAAGTGGCCACGAGGCTCAGTTCGCCGAACTCGTCTACGACGTAGCGGCGCGACCACGGGTCGGAGACCCACTGGTCCCCGTCGGTGAATTTGTACCCGCCCTCGGTTGCGTCGAGCAGCGCCCAACAGAGACCGGCGGAACACTCCATCGCGGCCGGACTCCAGCCGTTGTAGTCGCCGGCCACCTGCCACTCCCCGCGCGCGAGGGACACGACGAGCAGACCCTCTTCGGTCCGTACGGGAAAGCCGTGCTCGGCGGAAAGCCGCTCCATCGCGGCGGTGCCGCCTTCTTGGATCGCTTCCAGCACCTGCGCGACGTCCGGGAGTTCTGCCTCGGACTCGCCGGTGCCTGGGGGCTGCGCGCCACCGCTAGTCGGGACATCGGGAGCGCATCCGAACAGCATCAGGAGCATCACCCCGCGATGTCCTCGCCCCCGTCGATGCGGAGCACGTTGCCGTTGATCCAGCGCGCGCCGGGCTGAATGAGGAGCAGGAGGGCCAGCGCCACATCGTCCGGGGTGGTGAGCCGCCCGCTGGGGTTGCCCGCGAGTGCCTTGGCGACCAGGACCTCCGATCCTGGGATCTTACGCAGCGCCGGGGTGTCGGTAACGCCCGCCAGAATCGCGTTCGTGGTGATGCCGAGGGGAGCAAGCTCGACGGCGAGCTGGCGGCAGGCCGCCTCGAGCACCGCCTTCGCCGCGCTCACGGGGCCGTACCCGGGCCACACCCGATGGGAGCCGCTGCTGGTCATCGCCCAGATCCGCCCGCCCGGGCCGAGGAGGCCGGCGGAGACGAGGTCTTGGGCCCAGTACACCAACGAGGAGCCCATCACATCGACGGTCATCTCAAGCTGCTTGCGGGTGACGGCTTTTTCGCCGACGAAGGGCGCGAGCGAGCCGAAGGCGAGGGAGTGGAGGAGGGCCGCCACGCCGCCTTCGCCGCAGCGCTCTCGGAGCGCGGCGACGATGTGCGCCCGCCCCTCATCGTCGGCGGCGTTCTGGTTGAAGAACCACGCCTTCCGGCCGGCGGCCTCGATGTCGGCGCGCACGGCATCCACCTGGGGCTGGTTGCCGCGCCGATCGAGATGCACCCCCGCCACGTCGAAGCCGGCGCGCGCAAACGCACGCGCCGCCGCGGCGCCGAACCCGGAGGAGACGCCGAGGATGAGGACCGTGGACATCTTTGCGGGCTTACTTGTGCCCGTGGTCGGCGTGATCGCCGGAGGCGGGGGCGTCGGTGGGGGCGGGGGCCGCCGGGGCGCCGCCCGCGGCGGGGGTGACGGTGGCTCCGGCAACCGGCGTGGGGTCGGTCATCGTCGCGGCCTTCTTCAGCTCGTCGATGTAGCCCTCGATCACCTCGTTGCGCAGCTGCTCCTTGATCTTGTCCTTCACCTCATCGACCGGCACGCTGTCGCGCATCTCTTCGATCTCGATGATGTGGTAGCCGAACTTGGTCTTCACGGGCCCCACGAGGTCGCCCTTCTTGCCGGCAAAGACGGCCTCGGCGAACTCGGGCACCATGCGGGCCTTCTCGAACCAGCCGAGGTCGCCGCCTTCCTTGGCGCTGCCCTTGTCGGTGCTCTTCTTGGTGGCCAGCTCGGCGAAGCCGGCGCGGTTGGCGGAAACCTCGGCAAAGACGGCCTTGGCCTCGGCTTCGTCGGCCACGAGGATGTGGCGGGCCTTGGCCTGGGGGCGGGCGAACTGTACGGCGTGTTCGTCGTACCACTTCTTGATCGCCTCGTCGGTGGTGCGGGCCGCCACGGTGCGCTCGAGCAGCGCGGTGACGAGCGCGTTCCGTTCCGCGAAGGCAATGCCCACCTTCACGTCAGCGTCCTGGTCGAGCTTCTGCTTGAGCGCCTCTTGGTAGAGCAGCTCTCCGATGACAACGTTGTCCTTGAGTTTGTCCATGCCGCCGCGGGCCACCAGCGAGTCGCGCACGTTGGCCGGGAGCTGCTTTACCTGTGCGTCCACCATGCCTTGGGTCACGTTCTGGCCGTTCACGACCTTCAGCACCTCGCCGGTGCGCTCGATGACGCCGGGCACGGGGGGAGGGGGGGGCTCGCAGCCGATGAGGAGAAACGCAACGAGAGACAGCATGGAATCCTCGGAAGGGGCCGCTTCTTACCGGTCGGGGGGCGTGCGTCAAGCGCCGTTGACAACCGACGCCGCCGGCGCAAGCACGCCCGCGCCCGCCAAGACTGCCCGCACCACGGGGATGGCGAGACTGTTGCCGGCCAGCTCCCAGCGGGTCGTGCGGGCCGTCTCGTCAGGGAAACGGAACGGTCTCGGGAAGCCGAGTAAACGCAGGACTTCCTCGGGGGAGAACCGCCGGATGCCCAGCGAGTCGCGCACGTAGCTTCCGGCTCGCAGGGGGGAGCGACCGTAGGCCGACGTGAAACAATGGGCCGTCGCGACCGCGTCGTTGGCGTCCACCACGTGCGCTGAGTGTCCGAATCCCCGCACGGTGGCCTCGGTCAGACAGAGCTCGGGGTCGGGATCGGGGTCGAGAAACTCAAGCAGCGGCCGCTCGGGCGGGCGTGCGCACGGCGTGGAAAAATCAGCGTGATGGGGCGCACCGGCGTCCCGGTGGGCCACCAAATAGTACCGCAACCGCCGCATCGGAAAGCCGAGCGCGGTGGGGCAGAGCAGCCGCTCGTGCAACGAATAGCCGGCCCCGATGAGGCAGGCGCGCAGCTCCCCGCGCGAGTGGGAAGGCACAAATCCAGGCACGTTCTCCATGGCGATCACCGCGGGACGCAGCCGTTGGATCAGGGGGAGCAAGTGGATGAGCGCCCGCGCGCGCTGATCGTCCAAGTCGCGCGCCGCGCCGCGCACGGTGTAGGGCTGGCAGGGCGGCGAGAGCCACCAGCGGGGGGCTTGGAATCCGGCGAGCTGCTGCTCGCGCACCGCGGCAAGGTTCCAACAGTCGGGGCGGCGCCCGTGGTTCAGCGCGTAGGTTTCATTCGCCGCGGCCGATTGGTCCACGGCGCCGGCAACGGGGCCGCCCCACGCGAGGCCGGCGGCGCCGAGGCCGCTGAAGAGCTCCAGCAACGGCCCCACGCGGCGAAGTTCACTCGCCGAGGTGGCGGTCGAGGATCCAGCGCACGACGTCGAGCTGGGGGTCGTCGAGGTTGGCGCTCATGCGCCACGAGGTGAACACCACGGCGCCCTTCCCGCTCTCGAACTCCACGAGCAACGGGGAGTTGCTCTCCGTGCCGGTTTCCATGCCCTTCCGCCACGGCGCATCGGCCCTCAAAAAGACCTTCGCGTCGTCGCCGATCGACTCCACGACCGGCCACGCGTCGAGGTCGAGGTTCATCTTCACGGTGTCCTTGCCGACCGCCTCTTCCAAGCCGTTGATGGTGATCTCGCACTTCAACAGCTCTGGCTCGCCGATCTGGGCGTCGTCGGGTGTGCCGTCGCCGACAAAGTCGATCTGCGAGGGCCACGTTTCCGCGATCACGTCGTAGCTCCAGTCGCTGGCGTACACCACGCCGCCCGCCTCGACGTACTCCTTCAGGTTCGCCTTCACCGTGCTGACTGTCTCGTCGCCTTCGTTGCCATAGAAGATTCCTTCTTCGAGGTGGCCACCGGCGAAGAAGATCGCATCGTAGCTCTTCATCTCCTCGAGGTTGCCCAGGAATTGCAGGAGCTCGGCCCCCCGCTGCCCATCCACCTCGTGCGCGCCGCCGAGTCCGGCTTTTTTCAACACGGCATCGAAGTCGTCGAAGTCGCCGGAGACCACGGCCACGTCGGTGCCGGCGGAGCCGGTGCAGGTGGCGTTGGGCACCTCCAACTCGACGCCGTTCCGCACTTCCGCGTCGAACATGTCCACGGTGGTGGAGCCGTATTGCACGTACACGGTGTAGGTGCCGTCCGCGAGGTCGTCGAGAATCCACTCGCCGTTCTCGTCGGTGAGGGTCTTGCGGGTGTCGCGAAGGGCTCCCGCGGAGTCGATGATGTGGGTGTAGACGCTCGCGCCCTCGAGCCAGAGGTAGGACTCCGGATCGCACACCCGGCCGCTGATGGCGCCCTCGCCGTGGCCGAAGTGGTCGGGCACGTAGGAGAGCGAGTTGTCGTTGTCGCACGCGGCGAGCCCGAGGGCGAAGGCTAGAGCGTGTCGCATCAGTAGGACCTCCCCGGAACCAGAACGTAGATGTCGAGGGTGTCGAGCAGCACGGTGCCATCGCCGAGTACGTTGAGGGTGATCTTGTAGGTCTGGTCGGTGTCGGAGGCGGCCACCGCGCCCCGGAACGTGAGGTCAAAGTCGAGCTTCTGGCCGTTGGCGCTCGAGGAGAGCGCGTAGCTCTCGGGGCTGATCGACTTCACGAACCCGTAGTCGTCGCCCTCGACCTCCAACACCACCTCGCTGAACTGCACGCTGTCTACCAAATCACCGATCGCATCGACGATCGTGGTGCGGAGACTCGCCGAGCTGCCGCTCCAGGAGAACACAAGTTTGTCGTCGGCTGCGCCGTCGCCATCGGTGTCGGCGTAGCTCTTGGTGCGGGTAGCGAGGTCTTCCATCTGCGGCTTGGGAAGGTTGCCGGACACGCTGATGCCGATCAGGGTGGCGTTGAGCGCCTTCGCAGCAGCCACCACATCGTCGGAACCGGCATCGAGCGGGCAGCCGCCAGGGCTGCCGTTGTACGAGCGGTCGGTGGAGTCAGGGTCGCGCATGTAGTTGTCGGTGACGTACACGATCACCGGCAGCGCGTAGGGGCGGAAGCCCATGCCGCCGCCGGTGCCGATGCCCGGCACGCTTGCGTCGTAGTTTTGCCCGCCGCCGCCGTTGAACGGGTCGGCCCCCGAGGCGATGAACGGCTTCGCATCCTTCGTGGAGTCGTAGCTGGAATTGCAGTTCATGTCGTAGCCACCGCCGGTGAGCGCTTGGTAGAGCGCCTCCATCGAACCCTCGGGACCGTCGACCCCGTTGTGGATGCCGAGCCCGGAGAGGGTGCTCTGAACCCCCGACGTGCTCGTCGTGATGGGCTTCATCAGGGCGTAGATCTTGTCGCCGGTGGTGCCGTAGCTGCTGTAGTTGTAGTCGTCGAAGGTGGCCACGCCGTACTGGGCGTCGGGGAGGGCCCCGCTGAGCTGGGTGACGATCTGCGAAAACTCGCTGGCCATGGAGTTGAGCGTTCCCGACATGGAACAGGTGGTGTCGAGCAGAAAGCCGATGTCGCCCTGGCTCACGCTCAGCGTGAACTCAAATGCCTTCTCCACCGTCGTGCGCTCTTCCACGGTGACGTAGATGCCCTCGATGACACTGCCCGCGTCGGCCGGGTTGGTGCCTGCCGCGAGCTCCGCCCCGTCGGTGAAGCCGTCGCCGTCGCTGTCGGGGTTAAGGCGGCCGGTGCCGTAGGCGGCCTCCTCCGCGTCGGGGATGCCGTCGCCATCCGCGTCGGTGTCGGCGCCATCCCACATGCCGTCGCCGTCGGTGTCGAGCGGGGTTTCCCCGCCGCCGGACTCCTCGGCGTCGGAGAAGCCGTCGCCGTCGCTGTCGGAGTCGAGGTAGTCGGGAATGCCGTCGCCATCGAGGTCGCGCGGCTGCGACTCCCAGGGGCTCGTGCCGGCTTCGTCGATGTCGGGGGCACCGTCGTTGTCGCTGTCTTCGTCGCGGTAGTCGGCGGTGCCATCGCCGTCGGTATCGACCCGCGCGCAATCCGCGCCGATCTCGATGGTGTCGAGGATGCCATCGCCGTCGTCGTCGAGGTCGGCGTAGGCGCCCACACCGTCGTCGTCTTTGTCGGTGTTGCCTTCGTCGTTGTCGCGGATGCAGTTCTCGTCGGAGTCGAGGTCGCGAAAGTCGGGGGTGCCGTCCAAGTCGCTGTCCCACGCGAGGGTGACCACGTCGTCGTCGCCCGCCTCCGTGATGTCGGGGATGTCGTCGTTGTCGGAGTCGAGGTCCTGGTAGTCGGGGGTTTCGTCGCCGTCGCTGTCCGTGGAAACGCCTGCTTCCTCAGATGTGTCGTCGCTCACCTCGGTCGGGTCCACAAATCCTTCGTCCAAATCAAGGATGGTGTCGCCATCCTCGTCCGTCCACGAAATCAGCGCGGGGCTTCCGCCGTCGCCGCCCTCAGAGGTGCCGGTGCAAGCTGCCAGCAGAACGACGAGGAGGGGAATGGGGCGCACGGTCACCTCGGAGGAAGGGGAGGGTACCGCATCTGCCGGCGTTCGGCCAGAGATTTTTCCCCGCCGGGATCGGGGCGTCCATGCCCCACCGGGACACCGATGCCCCACTTCGGGCCCCTCGCGAGAGCGGGAGCGGAGGCGCGGCACGCCACGCCCCCGCGAGCCCATCCTCAATCCTTCTGCTTGGCCTTTCGGTATTCGGGCCAGCCACCCGGGAAGACGTCGATGCGGCCGTGCTCCACGCTGATGATCTTGTTCGCCACGCCCTCGATGAGGTCGCGGTCGTGGGTCACGAAGATGCAGGTGCCGGGGAAGCTCTGGATGCCGTCGCGCAGGGAGCTGATGGCTTCGAGGTCCATGTGATTGGTGGGCTCGTCGAGCAGGAGCGTGTTGTGACGCAAAAGCATGAGCCGCGCGAGGATGGCCCGGACGCGCTCGCCGCCGGAGAGCGTGGTGGTGGGCTTGTCGCCGTCCTCGCCGGAGAAGAGCATCCGGCCGAGCACGCTGCGAACGCCCTCCTTGCCGGCCTCGGGCTTCTGCTCAAACATCCAGTCGAAAATCTTGTGGCCGGGCGGGATGAGGCCGTCGTGTTCTTGAGGAAAATACCCGACGTCCACTTCGTGGCCCCACTTGATGTTGCCGGCGATGGCGGGGAGATTGTTCGCGAGCGTTTCGATGAACGTGGTCTTGCCCACGCCGTTCTTGCCGATCACGGCGACCTTCTCGCCGCGGGAAACGGTGAGGTGCAGGCCGCGGAACAGAGCCTCGCCCACGTACCCGCACGCGAGCTTGTGGATTTCGAGCACGTCGCGCCCGCCGGGCTTGTCAAACTCAAACTTGATGAACGGGCGAGCGATGTTGCTGCGCTTGATCTCGTCGGGGCGAAGGCGGTCCAGCTCCTTTTTGCGGCTGGCCGCCTGGGTAGACCGGGTGCCGGCCGCAAAGCGCGAGATGAAGTCTTGGAGTTGTTTGATCTTCTCCATCTTCTTGGCGTTGCTCGAGGCCACCTGCCCGCGAACCTGCGCCTTGGCCCGCACCATGTCGTCGTAGTTGCCCGTGTACTGGATGATCGTTTCGTAGTCGATGTCGGAGATGTGGGTGCACACGCTGTTGAGGAAGTGGCGGTCGTGGCTGATCACCACCAGCACACCATCAAAGCCGTGGAGGAACTCTTCCAGCCACTCGATGCTCTCCAGATCGAGATGGTTGGTGGGTTCGTCGAGCAGCAACGCCTGCGGCGAGCCGAACAGCGCCTGAGCGAGCAGCACCCGCAGCTTAAAACCGCCCTTGAGCTCGCTCAGGGGAACGAACGCGCTCTCCTGCGGAATGCCCAGCCCCTCGAGGAGCACGGCGGCGTCGCTCTCGGCGCTGTAGCCATCCTCTTCGGCCACGACACATTCGAGGTCACCGAGCTCCATGCCGTCGTCGTCGCTCAGCTCGGCCTGGGCGAGCAGCACGTCCTTCCGCTGCATGGCCTCCCACAGCCGGGCGTTGCCGCAGATCACCACGTCGATCACGCGCATGTGGTCGAAGAGTGTGTGGTCCTGGCGGAGGATTCCCAAACGCTTGGGACGCAGCACGCGGCCCGAGTCGGCGTCGAGGTCGCCGTTGAGGATCTTCATGAACGTGGACTTGCCGGCGCCGTTGGGGCCGGTGAGCCCGAAGCGTTTGCCCGGCCCGAACGAGCAGGTGACCTCTTCGAACAGCTTGGTGCCGCCGAAGCTCTTGCTGACGTTGTCGACGACGATCATGGGGCGTTCCGAGGCGGGGGCGGCGTTTACCCCGGCGCGGGGGTTTGGGAAAGCGCGACCGGCCCTCAAAAAATCCCGTAAATGGTCCGGCCCTCCGACCTGCTCAGCACCTCGGCGTGGTCGCGCAACGCCCGCGCGGACGTCTGGAAGTTGGCCTCCACCGCCACGTCGGTGTGCAGAATCACGAACCGCACCCCCTCCTTGCGGGCAATCGCCACGGCCTCCGACCACGCGGCTTCGTGCCGGGCCACTTTGCGGAGGGCAGCCAGCACCCGCAAGCCGGCGGGCGTGGCGCCGCTGTTGAGCGAGGCCGTGAGCGGGTGGGCGTGCAACGTCTGTTCATAGAGCCGGGTGCGCGCGAACGAGGCGGGAAGGCTGATCACCGCGCCCTCACCGGCGGTGCGGAGCGCCACGAGCGCGGCGGCTGGCTCCACCGGCGTGAGCTGGGGGAGCGCGCGCGCGGGGGAAAGCAGGAGCGTTTCCGCGACCAAGAGCGGCGCCAGCCAGCCGGGGGCTCGATCCGCCAGCAGGCCCAGACACAACGGGGCCAACGTGGCGATGCGGTAGAGCAGGGAGAGCGACGCAAACCCCGGCAGCGGCTCCAGCCAGGCGTAGGGCAGCGGAAAGGCGCGCCCATGCCAGTGCACCGCGCCGCCCCCCGACACCAGCACCGGGCCGAGGGCGAGAAGAATGCTGAGTCCGAGGCCGATCCACAGCGCCGGCCGGCGCCCGCGCCAGAGCGCCAATCCGACGAGCACGATGCCCAGATAGGCGGTGTGAACGAGGTCGCTGGCGTTTTGCTCCAAGCGCGCGAAGTCGGGGGAACGAAAATCTCCCGGCCGCACGAAGCTCCACGGATCGGCGGCGCCGACGGTGCGCCGGAGGCGGGCGAGCACCTCGGGGGTCTTGATGTCCACGAGGCCGTCTGGGGCGGCGGCGAGCTGATGGTAGAGCGCCGCGAAGGGAAGGAGGAGCAGGGCGCCCACGAGGAGCACCGGCAACATGCGGCGTCCCCCGCCCGCGAACAGGAAGGAGGCCGCAAACAGGAAGGCGCCGAGCCCCGCGTACCAGCCCGAGCCGATCGCGGCGAGGGCGAGGCCCAGCCCGGCGAGCCCCACGCGCTTAGCGGCCCGGCCCCCCTCCATCGGTGCTTCGAGGGCGCGCACGACGAGGAGCGTCGAGAGCGGCAACCACGCCACCGCCGCCGCTTCCGAGGAACCGTTCTGCAGGTGCGAGAGCACGATCGGCGACACCACGAACGCCGTTCCCGCCACCCAACCTCGGCCCCCGAGCGCCCGCCCGGTGGCGTCGGCGAAGAAGCCCGCCAGCGTGAGGTGGAGCAGTACCGTGACCGAGTAGGCCAGCGCTGGGCCGCAGGTGAGGGTGAGCGGCGCGGCGAGCACGGCGTTGAGCGGATCGGCCACGAGGAGGCGCCCGCCGTCGGGCCACGCGAGGAGTGTGGTGTGAACCGGGAAGTGGCCTTCTGCCAGCCCGCTCGCTACGAACCAGTAGCCCCAGAGACTGTTAAAAACGTCGGTGCGCAGGCCCCCGGGAACCAAGGACGCGGGGGAGAGCAGCAACGGCCAAGTGAGCCCGCTCGCGAGCCCGAAGTAGACCAAGAGCCGCAGGAGCTTCGCCCTGCCATCGAGGCGCGCGGGCCCTCGCCTCACTGTGCGGCGCGCTCCACCCGGAGCACCCGGGGCTCCCCACCCACAGCGGGCTCCAGTTCGAGCTCCGAGATCAGCACGCTGGGAACGGTCCACGTCGTCGGCACGCCGCCGGTGGTGCCGATGGTGTAGCGACTTGTGCCGGGGGGGCCATCGAGCTGGTTTTGCGGGCCGGGGCCGGGGCCGGCGGCCACGATGTCGCGGAGCGTGCGGCGGTCGCCCCCCACGAAACGAAGGTTGCGTACGGGCTCGCACGCCCCGTTCTTGTCGAGCAGGCAGGCCTCGTAGGGGGCGGTGAGGCCGGCAAGCGGCGCATCGCCCGACATCGCGAACTCGAGGGAGTCCACCATCGAGGGCGGGGTGAGCCGGGTCACGACCAGCACGCGGTCGAGCCCTGCGGCGCCGGCGAGGCTCAGGGCGCGCGCGCGCAGCGCCTTCGCCGAGAGAAGCCGGGGCGCCGCCACGTGGGCGTAGCCCACGATCGCGGCCCGGCGTGCGTCGCTGAGGGCGCGGCCGTGGCCGGTGGAGTGCGCCCGTTCTTTGCTCGGGATTCGGGACATCAAAAGGTCCTTGACCACCCCGCCCACGACGAGGTCGACCCGCCTCGGCGCCACGCCTTCGTGATCGAGGCTGTACTCACCCGCAGCGCCGGTCGTGCTGGTGGGATCGTCCCACACCGTCCAACCCTCGGGGAGCAGCCGGCGGCCGAGCCGCGCGCGCGGCTCTCCGCCGCGGCCGAAGCTCGAGCTGTCGTCGCTCTCCTCGGGCCGCGTGCCCACCACCTCCGGCGCGAGGAGTTGGCTGAAGAGTTCGGTGGCGGCATGGCCCTCGAAGAGGACCGGGCCGAGCCACGGCTCGGGGGCGGGCGCCGCGGCGATCAAGAGGAGGCGGGCCGCCATCTCGCTCGCTTCGGCCTCAAGCGCCTGCACCGGAGGGAGGGCTGCGGCGTCGCGCTCCACCCACCAGCGCGCATCGCGCACCTCGGTGCCGTCGTCGCGCCGGACGGTGGCCTGCACGCGCACCACCACGCTGCCGATCGTGCGCCATGCGCGCGTGCCGTCGCTCGACACCGTGAGATGCCAGCCGTGCCAGTCCCGCACTTCTGCCTGTGCGGCTTCTATGCCCGCCACGCTGGCCGCCGCGCTCAGCACCCGCGCCATGGTGTCGGCCTCGTCGGCACCCAAGGCGGTGACCGTACTCTTCGCTGGCCCGATCACCGCCGGAGGAAGCACCTCGTAGTCGGGGGGCGGCACCTCTAGCTGCCCCCGTCGTGCGGCCTGCTTCTGCGAGAGGAGCTCGACCGCGCCCTTGTAGGCGGCATCCGTGGCGAGCCAGATCTCGCGGCGCAGGGCCACGAGCAGGTCCTCCTCCGGCAAATTGCGGATCTGCACCGTGGGCCGACCGCCGAAGCTGTCGAAGTTCGAGGAGTCCACCGTCGAATCGCCCACCCGCACGTCGGCGCGTAGCGACCGGTGCTGGGTGTGGATGGCCGCGTACAACGCGCCGTCCTCCGCCGCCGCGTAGTGCAGGGGACCATCGGACACGTCGTAGGTGACGAGCCAGGGGGCGGGGGCGTCGGGGAGGCGGAGGTCGGCGATGCGCGCCAGCTCCGCTTCGAGGGCGGCTTCGAGCGCGAGGCTGGGCGGCGGTACCTCGGCGGCCAAGGCGGCGCCGACTAGGAGGGCGCCGATCATTTGGCGGCCTCCGCGTCGTGGGGCACCGGAGGAGAGAGGAGCGGCGGCCGGTCGTTGCCCTTGGCACGCCGCTGCACTTCCACCTCCGACACCAACAGGCTCGGCGCGCTTGCGCTCACGGGAACCCACCCGCTCTCGGCGCCGCAAGTACCGTTGAACACCTCGGGCTCGCCGCCCGCCGCGAGGATCCGCGAGAAGGTGGTGAGCGGGGTGCCGATCAGGTCCACTCCCCGCACCAGTTCGTCGGGGCGGCCATCCGTCCACACGCGCCACACCACGACCGGCTGGACGGCAAAGCTGTTCGGTGTGCTGCGACCAGTGAACGTGAATCCCCCGGAAATGTCGTCGAACAACAGTCCCCACGGCTTGCCCTGTCGCACCGCTTCCGCCACTAGGCGCTTCCGCAGCTCCGCCGCCGACACGGACACGTGCGCCTCGATCATCAGGTTTCCCTGCCGAGGTACGACGGTGTGGCTGGTCTGGCGCCGGCCGTGCCCGTTGCTGCGTGCGAAGCCTTCGATGGGGGTGCGCGACATCAGGAAGTTCCGCAGCACACCCTTCTCGACCAGCGAAACCCGCTCGGCGGCCACGCCTTCGTTGTCGACGACGTAGTGGCCGTTCAGGTCGACGTTCCCGAAGCGCTCAATCGTCGGATCGTCGAAAACGCTCAGAAAGGAAGGAAGGATGGACTGGCCCACCATGCTCGTAAAGGTCTGGCCTTCGTCCTCGTCCTTCTGGCGGTGCCCCTCCACGCGATGACCGAAAATCTCGTGAAAGAAGACGCCCGCCGCTCGGCCGCGAAGGATCGCCGGACCCGTCCACGGTTCGACAACGGGCGCTTTGCGCAGCGCCGCGGTCCGTTCGGCCACGCCCTGCACCATCGCCTCCATGCGCGCCCGGTCGGGAAGGTGATCGAGGGCGGCTACGTCGACGTAGTCGTACACCGACAGCTCCATGCCGTCGTCGGCGATCGCCGTGGCCCAGGTGGCGAAGCGCAGGTGGCTCCGGCCGTCCATCACGCGGGCGCCGTCGTTGTTCACGAACCAGCGGTCGTCTTCGGTGACGACGAGTTGCACGGCGCTGTCTACGATCTCGGGCCACGCGAGGTAGGCGCCGCTGAGCTCGCGGGTGAGCTCTTTCCACGACGGGTAGTCCACCACCAGGGGGGCGGCGGGTGCCATGCGGGTGACGGGGGCGGCGGGGCCATAGTCCGCCGAGTCGTCGTCTCGCACGACCTT
The DNA here is from genome assembly GCA_947484175.1 of Deltaproteobacteria bacterium. Lineage (GTDB taxonomy): Bacteria > Myxococcota_A > UBA796 > UBA796 > SXON01 > SXON01. The sequence goes on along the minus strand of CANKOI010000001.1, from coordinate 24,270 downwards.
CACGGCCGCGTTGCTCCGCACCTTCAACAGCCGCGAGCGCGCCTGTCGAAACGCATCGTCGGTGGCGCGGAGAAGCAGGCGCCGGAGCGGATCGAGCGGGCCCTCGAAGCCCACCATCCACCGCCCACGGGAGTCGCCGCCGAACGCACTCTCGTCGCGGATCTTGTGGGTGCTGTCGAGCTCGGGGGTGCCCACCCGAACGTCGACGTCAACGATGCGTCGGCGGGAGGAAACGGTGCCTGCGGCCGCACCATGGGAGCCCTGGACCGTGTGTTCCCGGCGGTCAACCACTTCGTAACTGATGGCGTGGGCGCGGTCGGCCGGGGCGCCATCCGCCCCCGGCGCGGCGGCCGCGGTGAGCTGAACCTGGGCCTCCTCAAGCGCCGCCTGCAGCGTCGCGAGCACCTCCGCTTCCCCCCGTGGCGCAGCAAAGGCCCCGCTCGAACCCGCAGCGACAACGGCTTGCCAGAACATCCCGCCGGTGTATCCGAAAACCGCGGTTCGCTACATGTCCTCGTCGTCGGGCTCGCCGCCCATCTCGTCGAAGAACCCGTCGGGGTCTTCGTCGTCGTCCACTTCTTCTTCTGCGTCGTCGTCCTCGTCGTCTTTCGTGGTCCACTCGATGTCGCAGACCTTTTCGAGGAGGCCGACGATCTCCTCGCCGGTGAACTCGAACTCGTGGTTGCCCTCGAACTCCTCCTCGAGCACCTCGAGCAGCGAGGCATCCAGTTCGCCGGACGACTCAAGCTTCAAGAGGATTTCATCGGCTTCGTCCAGCTTCATCTCGTCGGCCACCGTGCTGACCAGCTCGACGAGGCGCGCCGCAACCATTTCAGCCTCGGGCGTGCCCGTCAGGGCGTCGAGGTATTCGTCGAGCTGCTCGACCATGGTGTCGCGCATTTCATGGGGGAGTTGCATCATCCGCGGCTCTGGGTGGCCGCGCGTATAGCGCCACTCCTTCGGGGCCGTCAAGGGTTCACCGATTCGGCACCGCGACCGGCCACATCAAGTTGTAGTAGTCGTAGCCCTCTTTGAGCTTTTGAAGAACGATTTCGCTCTCTGGTGAATGCATCGTCCGCGACTCGACGGCGGCCTCAAGCTCGCCTGCGCTGGGCACGACATCGGCCGGATTTGTGCCGTGGCGACGGGCAGCTCGGTCGAGCACCTGCGACTTCTCCTTGAAGAAGAGCTTCATCTCCTCGCGCGGATCGCCATCGTTGGCCAGCCGGGGATCGGAGGCCGTGCGGAGCGAAGCACCCTCCACCGTGACGGGCTCATTCACCACGAAGATGAGGAGGAAGTAGAACATCCCGGCGTTAACCAGAAGAAGGACGGCGTTGAAGCCCAGCGACAGGCGCATCAGGCGCGTGAGGCGGTCCAGCGGGGCGTTGTCGGCCATTCCGCACCGTATCAAGCTTCAAGCGACCTTTCGGGGTATATCGCCGCCCTTAGGAGTCCCGATGTTCTTCCTGCTCACCGCAAACCTCGCCCTCGCGGCCAAGAAACCTGCAGCCCCCGTCGGCCCCCCCTGTGTCGCCGGTACCCTATCCGCGCTCGTGGAAGCCAGCCCCGCCGTCGCGGGCAAGGCGTGGCTGGAGTTGGCGAACTGCGATGCCGCCGCCGCTCGCACCGCGGCTCCTGATGCGTGGAAACGAATCATCGCCGGCCCCGGTGCCGATGCCGCCGCAGTCAAAGCGATGGAGCTCGGACTGGGGGAGGCCGTACGCACCTGGGTGGACACGCTGCAGCCCGACGAAAAGAGCAGCTTCATCAGCGGGCTCGGCGCGCAGTGCACCAACGCCGCGGTTCCGGCCTTCTTCGCCGAGTCCGCGGCGGCCCTGGGCGACAAATTCTGGGGTGGGCGCTGGTACGCAGGGCTCGCGGGTTGCCAGGCGCCCGCGGCGGTCACCATCCTTGAGGGTGGGCTCGTGTCCCAGCGCAGCGACCGCAGCCGGTTCAAGGCGGTGCTCGAAACGCTTTCGCGCAATCAGGGGAAGGACGCCCTCCCCCGGCTCGAGCAGGGGCTTTCCGCGGAGAGTGACGCGGAGCTGGCGAGCTACTGGGTCGGAGCCTTCGCAGACGCCGCTGGGGTGGGCTCGATAGGCGGCCTCGATGTTGCCGCTGCCGATGCCGCTGCCGGGAGTATCCGCACTCTCGCCCCGAAGCTTCCGCCGCTGTCGTTGGAGACCGCTCGCACGACACTCCTCGCGCTCAAACACGAAGCGGACAGCGATGCGATGGCGGCGGAGCGTTACCGCGAGCTCCAGCAGTTGGATGGCACGCTCAGCTACGGCCTCTACGTGAAGAAGGTGGCCACCTGCAAGAAGGACACTCGCGCCGAAGTGCACACGGCCCTGGTCACCAACGCCGGCCGCACTTGGCCGGACCAAGTGGTCGCCCGCGCTCAGCCCGCCGTGGCGCAGTACAAGTGGCACCTTCCGAAGGATTGCACCGGCGAGGTGGTGGTGGTCGCCTCCAAGCTCCCGCTGCTCGACAAGGCGGCCTTCGTGGCCTTCGTGACCGAGCAGGATCAGGAGCTCCAGAAGAAGAACCCCGCCCTCAAGGCGAAGGCCTTCGGCGAAGCGCCCATCGCGCTCTGATCGATGGCAGACGGAAGTTGGCGACGCCTCCTGCCGCTCGCAGCGGAAGAGGCGCGCATCCTCGTGCCGGCAAGCGTCGCACTGCTGCTCAGCAGCGGCGTGTCCTTGGCGACGCCTACAGGCATGGGCACGATGCTCGACTTCCTCGGCTCGCCAGATGGCGCCGAGCAGTTGAGGGGAGCCATCTGGATCGCGGTGCCGGCGATCGTGGTGATGGCGGCCGCGTCATTCGCTCGCGCCTACTTCTTCACTCTCGCAGGGGAACGAGTGGTGGCCCGCCTGCGGCAGCGCCTGTACGCTTCGCTGATTCGCCAGGAAGTAGGATTTTTCGACGGTGAACGCACCGGTGAGCTGGTGAGTCGGCTGGGCAACGACACGGCCGTGCTGCAAAACAGCGTCACCGTGAACGTGTCGATGGCCCTGCGGTTTGCACTACAAGCCCTCGGGTCCGTCGCGATCTTGTTCTACATGAACTGGAGACTCTCGATGGTGATGGTCGCGGTCGTGCCGCTGCTTGCGGTGGGGATCGCCGTGTTCGCGAAGGCCGTACGCAGGCTGGCCAAGCAGGTCCAGGACGCCCTGGCGCAGGCGGCGGCCGTGGCGGAGGAAACGCTGGGCAACGTGCGCACCGTGAGGGCTTTCGCGCGTGAGGGGGCTGAGTCGGAGCGCTACGCGGCTCGGGTGGAGGAGTCGTTTCGCCTCGGGAGGCGCCTCGCGGTGGCGTACGGCGCCTTGCAGGGCGGCGGCGGTCTCGTGGCCTTCCTCGCCGTCGCGGGAATGCTCTACTACGGCGGCACCATGGTGCTCGCGCACGAACTGAGCGTGGGTGGCCTGACCTCGTTCATCTTACAAACGGTGTTCCTCGCCTTCGCGCTCGGCGGCCTGAGCTCGGTGTACGGCGACTTTCAGCGGGCGATCGGCGCGAGCCAGCGGGTGTTTGAGTTGCTCGACCGCGTGCCGGGGGTGACGAACGACGCCGGGAGCGTGCTTGCCGTCCCCGTCGGCAAAATGGTTCTGGAAGGGGTGAAGTTTGCTTACCCCACTCGCGCCGAGGTTCCGGTGTTGGACGGGCTGGACCTTGAACTCGAGCCCGGCCGGGTGCTCGCGCTCGTCGGGCAGTCTGGCGGCGGCAAGAGCACCGTGGCGAGCCTGCTTTTGCGGTTCTACGACCCCCAGGAGGGTCGCGTGACGTTCGACGGGGTGGATGTTCGTGAGCTCAACACGGCGTGGTTGCGGCAGCAGATCGGCATCGTGAGCCAGGAGCCCGTGCTGTTCGCCACGACGATTGAGGAGAACATCCGCTACGGGCGACCGGATGCCACCCGCGCGGAGGTCGAGGCGGCGGCGACGGCGGCGAACGCGCACACCTTCGTGTGCAACTTCCCGGAGGGCTACCAAACCGTGGTGGGGGAGCGGGGGGTGCGCCTCTCCGGCGGCCAGAAGCAGCGGATCGCTATCGCGCGCGCCCTGCTCAAGGACCCGCGCGTGCTGGTGCTCGACGAGGCCACGTCGGCGCTCGACGCGGAGAGTGAACACCTCGTACAGGAGGCGCTCGATCGGCTGATGCGGGGGCGCACCACCCTGGTGATCGCGCACCGGTTGTCGACCGTGAAGACGGCCGATCGCGTGGTGGTGCTCGGGGCGGGGCGCGTGGTGGAGGCGGGCTCGCACGACGAGCTGGTGGCCCGAAACGGCGCGTATCGGCGGCTCGTGGAGCACCAGTTCGCGGGGTGAACGCCCGCTCGCTCAGTCGAGGGTGCAGTTCGCCGAGACGACGGCCGACTCGAGCTCGGTGGCCTCGGCCACGCGGCTGCCGTTCACGTCATCGACGATGAGCCCGTTCCAGCCCACGCTCCCGCCCATGCCGCTGATGTTCATCAGCTCGGTGAGGTCGGGGCTCGGCTCGATCCACCAGCCGAACAGCGGCAGCCCGTCCACGCAGGCAAAACCAAGCCCATGGTCGCTGCTCAAGTCGAAGCTCTCGTTCTCGTTGCTGTCGGCGTAGGCCATGAGCAGCTCCACCGCCTCGACCGAGCCGTTGCCATCGATGTCGGCGTAGTGATCCGCCGGGGGCTCACCACTCAGCCGCAGGCTCCACTCACCATCGACGATCGCGCTGTCGTCGAGCGCGTCCGTGGCGGTTCCGGCGAACGCGGATGCTGCCAGCGTCGTTACACGGGCGTCGTCGTCGATGGTGTCATCGTGGGTGCCCGACATCGTCAGCGAACCGCTGAACGCCACGGGGAGAGGCTGCGAGAGCGGGTCTCCTACGAAAATTCCCTCGCCGCGACCCAGTTCGAGCGCGTTCCAGCCCTGGTGCAGACCGAGGTCGCTCACCTCTGGGGGGATGACGCCGTCGAGGTAGGCGGAGAGGAAGGTGGACGACCCGAACCAGGCTTCGTCGGGGTCCCACTTGTCGTCGCCGTCGTCTTCGTGCACGGCGCCCACGAAGAAGGCCACGAACATCCCCGGCACGTCCGTCGCCTCCAGATAGTCCTCGGGCGGCTCGAGCGTGAGCTCGACGCGGTCGGAGACCGGCACCTCCACGAGGATGTCGGCCATCAAAAAATCGCCGGGGGTCAACGACACGAGCGAGAAGCTAGTGCCGGCGAAGTCGCCTGTGAGGTCCCAGGCGAGATCGGGATCGCTCTCGGCGGTGTCCCCGGTTTCCGCGGGGTCGCCGCTGTCGGAGGTGTCGCCGCCGATGTCCTCGCCCGCGCCGGTATCGGCGCTGTCGGTCGGAACTTCGTCCACAACCGCGGTGCTCCCCCCGCAGGCGGCGAGGGACAAAAGACTTAGGACGGTAGCGAGATGGGTCATGCAGACTCCGAGCGAGGGCAGCATGGCCGGCCGCAGCGGAACGGTCAAGCTCCTCGGTTCACAGGGCGTCTCGTCAGCCCGCGGGCGTTTCGTCGAGCACGAGGAGGAGGGCGCCCTTCTCGACCTCGGCGCCCTCGGCCACGCAGAGCTCGCGAATGACGCCGGCGTTGCGGGCGGAGAGGGTTTCGACCTCCCGCTCGCCCTCGACGACCAGCAGCGCCCGGCCCGCCCAGACGGACTCGCCTGGGCGCACCCGGTACTCCACGCTGCCAGAAAAATTGGCCCGTACCCGAACCTGCCCCATCCGGTCGGCGATCACGACGACTTGGCCGGGCAGGCCTTCTTCTTCTGGTCGAGAATGATCGTGCGCCCGCTCGTGCCCACGTCGATCGGGCAGCTCAGGTCGACCTCTTCGCCCCGAAAGGTGAATGTGTGCAGGCCAGGCGTGACGCGTGTGCGCAGCGGACGCTTGCCCAAGCTCTTGCCGTCCACGCTGACCTTGAGGTCGTCCCACTTGGCGCCGCTCGGAAGCACAAACCCGACGGCCACGGTGGTGTCGACTTCGGGCGGAGGCTCGTCGGGCTCCTGGACGGGGGCCGACTTGGTGCTTGCGCTGGGTGCGGGAGCGGCCGCGGGAGGGGGGGGCGGGGCAGGTTTGGGGGACTTCGGCGTGGAGTCCGCGCTGCTCACCGGGGTGGCGGTCGGTTTCGTGGAGGAGGCCGCCGGGGCGGGTGCGGGCGCGACGGGCGCGGGCTGCACGGGGGGCGGCGGCTCAACCGGCACCGGTTCAAACACCGCCACCGGCTCGACCACCGGCTCGACCACCGGCACCTGCTCCACGGCCTGAGCTCCGAAATCCTCGGGGAGCGCCACCGCGCTCTTGCTGCTCTCGAAATACCACCAGAGCCCGCCCGAGGCGCACAGCCCCATGCACATCACGACGAGGGCTGCTACGACGCCGATGACCCATTTCATGTGGCCTCCCAGAAGTCGGGCGTGTAACACGCGACCCTGAACTGGCTTCCTGCGTCGGTGAAAACCGGGTCTGGCCGCGGCACGCTGCCGAATTCAGGTCACGCGCGCTGCCAACCACGCAGGAGAAAGCTCCACGCGCCCGACTGACTCCACCGGTCCAGACATCTTCAACGTGGCTCCCACCTCGATCCGCAGGCTTCCGCCCGCCATCACGACGGTGACCGGTGAGTCAAGCAGTCCCCGCCGCACACACACCGTCGCCACCGCACACGCACTCGATCCGCTCGACAACGTCTCGCCCGCCCCCCGCTCCCAAACGCGGGCGTGGGCCTTGCCGTCACGCACCTCCACGAACTGTACGTTGGTGCGGCCCGGCACGCTCCCCTCCACGGCGGCTCCGCGCTGCCGCCAGTCGTCTGTCCAGCCGAACACCACGGCGTGCGGGTTGCCGACATCCACTCGCCAGGCCTGGTTCCCGACGAGCTCCTCGGGGCCCCAGCTCCGCGCCGCCCCCATGTCCACGACCACCTCGTCGCCCACCACCGCGCACGAGGCCACGCCGCCGGCCGTCCAAACGCGGAACGCCGCGGGCGCGCCTCGCTGGTGCACGAGCCAGTGGGCGTAGATGCGGAGGCCGTTGCCGCTCTTCTCCGCTTCGCTCCCGTCCGGGTTGTGAATCCGCACGCCGAACTCCGCGCCCCCGGCGCCCGCCACGGGCTCCAAAACGCCGTCGCCACCGACGCCGCGGTGGCGATCACACAGCGAACGCACGAGCCCGGGAGAGAGCGAATCCGCCGACTCCACCACGAGGTAATCGTTCCCGAGACCGTGACTTCGCCAGAGTTGCACGTTCGCGAGTTATCCCGGACAGATGCAGCCCGTCGTGAGCCGCAGCCCCGCCGCCCAGCGCTTCGCCGCGGCATTACGAAGCTGTGGACTCCCCGATCTCCCCGACGATCTCGGGTTGGTGTTGGGTGGCGACGGCACGATGCTTCAGGCCATCCACGCCCGCGGCGCCGGCCACACATGGCTCGGCCTGAACTTCGGCAACCTCGGCTTTTTGATGAACGACGTTCCGGCGGAGCATGGGGTGGACTATGTCCGCAGCCGACTCGCCTCCCACGCGTGGCAGACGCACGGTTTTTTTCGCCTCGGCATGGTCGCGGAGACCGCAGAGGGGCCCATCACCGGTCTGGCGGTGAACGATGTGTATGTCGAGCGGCAGACGGGGCACACGTGCCACCTGCGCGTGTGGGTAGACGACCACGTGCTCGCCGAACGGCTCACCTGCGATGGCATCATCGTGGCCACGCCGCTCGGCAGCACCGCGTACAGCTTCTCGGCCGGCGGCAGTGCCAGCCACCCGCTCACGCGCAGTTTGCATCTCACCGCGATCTGTCCCCATGCGCCAAAGCTCGCCCCCATCGTGCTCCCGGAGAGCGCCTCCGTACGGATCGAGGTGCTCGATCCGCAGCGGCGCCCTGCTCGCGCCGTGGTCGACGGCGTGGCCCGAGAAGATGTCCGGCAGGTGGTGGTGGCCGCACGCCCGGGCGAAGACGTGTCGCTCGCCTTCTTTGATGGCCACGACTTCACCCGCACGCTGTTGGGAAAGGTGCTCCGTCGGTAGCGTCGGCTGGCCGCGCAACCCATCCCCTGCGGGTTAGAACTCGCCGCCCCACCCTCAGGAGCCGCGATGGACGTTTCCCAGATCTCCGCACTGCTCGGCAACGACGCCGAAAGCCTGCTCGGCCACACCTGCCGCGGCATCCCCAAAGAGCGCGTGAGCCTTCCCGGCGCCGACTTCACGGAGCGGGTGTGGCTTGACAGCGACCGCTCCCCCCGCGTGCTGGGTGCGCTCCAAAGCCTGTTCGACCACGGGAGGCTGGGCGGCACCGGCTACCTGAGCATCTTGCCGGTCGATCAGGGCATCGAGCACAGTGCCGGCGCCAGTTTCGCCAAGAACCCGGACTATTTCGACCCCAAAAACATCGTGGAGCTGGCCATCGAGGGCGGCTGCAACGCCGTAGCAAGCACCTTCGGCGTCTTGGGTATCTGCGCCCGTCGCTACGCCCACCGCATCCCGTTCATCGTGAAGATCAACCACAACGAGCTGCTCACCTTCCCCAACAAGTTCGACCAGGTGATGTTCGGCACGATCAAGCAGGCGCACGAGATGGGGGCCCGCGCCGTGGGTGCCACCATCTACTTCGGCTCGCCCGAGTCGGGTCGCCAGATCGTCGAGGTGGCGCAGGCCTTTGCGATGGCCCACGAGCTGGGCATGGGCACGGTGTTGTGGTGCTACCTCCGCAACAACGGCTTCAAGAAAGACGGGGTGGACTACCACGCCTCGGCCGACCTCACGGGGCAGGCCGACCATCTCGGCTCCACGATTCAGGCCGACATCGTGAAGCAGAAGCTCCCGGAGAACAACGGGGGTTTTAATGCGCTGAACTTCCCTGGGTCGAGCTACGGAAAAACGGACAAGCGCATCTATACGGAGCTCTGCACTGACCACCCGGTCGACCTCGTGCGCTACCAATTGGCCAACAGCTACATGGGCCGCGTGGGGCTGATCAACTCCGGTGGCGCTTCGAGTGGTGCCAGCGACCTCGCGGAGGCCGTGCGCACGGCGGTGATCAACAAGCGTGGCGGCGGCACTGGCCTGATCTCTGGCCGCAAGGCGTTCCAGAAGTCTCGCGAGGAGGGCGTGGCGCTCCTGCACGCCATTCAGGACGTGTACCGCTGCGGCGCGGTCACGGTGGCGTGATCGGCTACACTCCCCCGGTGTGGCTGCTGTTCGCGCTCCTGATCCCGCTCGCGTCTGCGCGTGACCTCTACAGCTACGTGTCGCCCAACGGCACGGTGACGCTCACCGACTCGCCCGACCATGCGGGTTTTGAGCGCTGGTGGAGCGACCCTGAGCCCGGCCGCTACCTTCCCAACGGCGTGCCCATGCCGCGCCTCGACCGCATCGAAAACCTCGACACCTTTGACGCCTGGTTCTTGGAGTCGGCCACCGAGGAGGGTGTGCCGGCCGAGCTGCTGAAGGCCGTGGCGGTAGCCGAGAGTCGCATGAACCCCGCCGCGGTGTCGCCGGCAGGGGCGAAGGGCCTGATGCAGATGATCCCCAGCACGGGGGCGGCCATGGGTGTCCGCGATCTCTTCGACCCCCACCAGTCGATCCGCGGTGGCGCCGCCTACTTGGCCAAGCAGGTCGGTCGTTTCGGCACCTACCCGCTGGCGCTGGCCGCGTACAACGCCGGCCCCGGGGCCGTGCAGAAGCATGGCGGAATTCCTCCCTACGAGGAGACACGAACCTACGTGGCGCGCGTGATGGGCCTGTACGAGCACTTCCGCGACAATCGCCGGGTGGCGCGGTAGGTCGCGGGGGCGAGGGTTCTGTGTCGAAGGTTGCTTGGTACCGCCGCCCCGGGTTCACGAACCTGCCGATGCTGATCACGCTGGCGCGCTGCGCGGCGGTGCCGGTGATGGTGTGGCTGTTGTGGTCCACCCCCGACGCGCCGGCGGCCTTCTGTACGATGCTGGTGTTCGTCACCGCCATGGTCGGCGATGTGCTCGATGGCTGGTTGGCGCGGAAGTGGAACATCCAGAGCGTGGCGGGCGCCTTCCTCGACCCGATCGCCGACAAGCTGCTCGTTCTCGCCACGCTGGTGATGATGATTCCGCTGGGCTGGGTTCCCGCGTGGATGGTGTTGGTGCTGGAGGCCCGTGAGCTGATCGTCGGAGCGCTGCGCCAGATCGCGGTCTCCGAGGGACTGGTGATCCCTGCCGGCAGCCTCGGCAAGTTCAAGACGGCCTACCAGAGCACCGCGCTGGGATTCCTGCTCTTTCATTACGACGGCGTCGGCATCAACGCCCATACCGTCGGCATCGTGCTCCTCTGGCAGTCGATGCTCATGAGCGTGGTGAGCGGCCTGCAGTACGCACTCGGCTACGCGAAACACCGCAGGGCGCGCCTCGCAGCCGAGGCCGAGGCCAACTGATCAGCTCTTGATCTTGAGCTTGTAGCTGGTGGAGCAGGAGCCGGTGGGCCAGCCGAGCGCGTAGATGCGCACGTAGAAGGCGTCGTCGCCCGTCTCCCACACATCGCTGGTGAAGTCGGCCCCGATGGCGCCATTGCCGCTGTCGCTGTTGAGCAGGCCGCCGCCGTCGTCGTAGAGCTCCACGACGAAGTCTCCCGAGGCGCTGAGGCCCGAAACGACGATCTGGATGTCCACGTTGTCGTACAGTTCGTCGTCGGCTTGCCAGCGGAACCAGTCCTCGTCGGTGGCATCGCTGAACGTGAGTCCGGCGATCTCCAGCGAGTCGCCCGACCACAGGATCCCGCCGTCCACCTCGCCCAGATCGTAGGCGAGCGCGGAGAGGTTGTTGTACTCGTAGGTGTCCCAGTAGGGGTCGTTGATGTAGCCGTCGCAGTCCTGGTCGACGGCGTCGCAGATGTCGATCTCTGCGGGCGAGAGGGTGTCGTCGGTGTCGTCGCAGTCGCCGGCGTTCTCCGAGTAACCATCGCCGTCGTCGTCACGGTCGAGCGGGTCGTCCACGTTCACCACGAGGGTGTCGCGGCCCACGTTGCCTTCGAGGTCGGTGGCGGTCAGCGTGATGACATGGGTGCCGCCGAACAGCGTGCTGGCGAAGGTGGTGTCGCCGTTGGAGTCGGGCGGGGCCGCGCTCAGGAGCCCTTGGAGGTCGCTCGTCCACGAGGTGACGACCTGCTCGTTCGGTGTCGTGTCGTCGAGCACGTTGCCGCGGAAGGTGACGATGTCGATCGTGTCGCCCCACGCGCCATCGGCGGGCGAGGAGATGTTGACCAGCGGCACCTCGTCCTGCACGACTTCGTAGGTGACCGAGGCCGAGCCCAGCTTGCCCTCGAGGTCGAGCGCTGACACCGTGAGGGTGTGGATGCCGAGGCTGTGGGCCTGGAAGGGAACGTCGAGGGTGCCGGTGGGTGCTGCGTAGCCGTTCCACACGACACCATCGGGATTGTCGAGCACCTCGATGGGCAGCACTTCGGGCGCATCCACGTCGTCGGCCACCGTGGCGAGGAGGTTGATCACCTGCGAGGCCCCCACCTGCTCGCCGGGGCTGGGATTCACGATCACGATGGCGGGGGCGCCGCTCACGTTGGAGCCATCGCCCACCTGCAGCGTGACCGTGGTTTCTGCGCTGTCGCCGCGGGTGTCGACGGCGGAAAGCGTGATGACGTGAGAGCCGGCCGACAGGCTGTTGGTGGCGAAGGTCATGTCGCCGTTGCGGTCGGGCACGTTGGTGTCGAGCACGCCGTCGAGGCTGCTGAGCCAGGTGATCTGGAGGTCGGCGGCCACGGTCTGCCCGTCCTCGGCTTCGCCGTAGAACTCCACGAGCGCGCCCGGATCGACCACCGTGCCGTCTTCCGGGGCGAGGATCGCCACCAAGGGAGCCGTGTTGTACGACTGCACGCCGGCTTCGTTGCAGGCGAGGACGGCGAACAGGAACATCCGTGAAGTGTAGCTCACTTCGGGGGGGAGAGGGTGGATAGGCGCGGCTAGGCCAGGGCTGTCGCAATGTCCGCGGGGCTCGCTCCCCATCCCCGAATCCTGATCGGGGCGGTGCCGTGGGCCCGGCAACTCGTCGGGCGCGCGTGGCGCGGCACCGCGGCGCCATCGCCGCGCTGTCCCTCCGACCGAAGGTCCGGCGGGTTGGCGCGAGCGCGTACTCCTCGTCCCACACGTCGGACAGCCGCTGGCTTAGGCACCCCGCGCCTACCCTCCCAGCCGCTCCACCCGCGCGAACTGCTCCGGCGAGAGCGGCGTGACCGACACTCGCCCCTGCTTCACCAGCTTCGTTTCCGCGAGGATCGGGTCGGCCCGGAACTGCGCGAGCGACACGGGGCGACTCAGCGGCGCCACCGGTGCGAGATCGACGGCGAGCCAGCGGGGATCACCCTCGGCGGTGGGGTCGGGGTACGACTCTCGCACGACCGTGGCCACTCCCACGACACACTTGCCCTCGTTGGAGTGGTAGAACGCCGCTCGGTCGCCCACGCGCATCAGGCGCAGGTTGTTCCGGGCCTCGGCGCTGCGGATTCCGGTCCAGGAGGTGCGCCCTTCGGCCACGAAGTGGTCCCACGAGTACACGGTCGGTTCACTCTTCACGAGCCAGTGATTCACAGGTATTTCCTCTTGTACATCTCGTGCTCTTTCTGGGTGCGGGAGGGGTGAATCTGCCCGGTGGCGTCGTGTAGATAGTACCAGTACTCGCTGGCCGCGGGCGCGAGCGCCGCGTCGAGAGAGCCTTGGCCCGCGTTGCCGATGGCGCCGGGCGGCAGGCCCCCGCGCAGGCGGGTGTTGTAGGGGTCCTTGGGGTCAAAAAGCCGCTTGAGGAAGGCGCGCTCGTCGGTCCAGTCGTCGAGCAGGTAGCGGGAGGTGGCGTCGATCCCGAGGTTCCACTTCGCGTCGAGGCGCTTCCAGATCACGCCGGCCACGAGCGGTCGGTTGGCGAGCGCGGGCTCCTCGCGCTCCAGCATGCTGGCCACGATCACCACCTCGTCGAGGCTGCGCCCGCCAAGGCGGCCGGAGGCGTTGGCACCGAAACGCTCCCCGAACAGGTCGAGCTGGCGCTGCACGAAGGCGCGCGCGGTGAAGCCGCCGGGCGACACCTGGTAGGTTTCCGGGAAGAGGTAGCCCTCCAAGTCGCGGCTCGGCAGGGGGAACGCCGTGGTGTACCCGTCGGCGCCACTGGTGGCCGTCAGGTAGCTGCCGGCTGGCACCAAGCCGGCTGCGGCCAGCGCCGCGTCGATGTCCCGCGCCCTCCAGCCCTCCAGCACCGTGAACGGCACGTCGTCGGGGATCGGGGCACCACAGAGCGCCCGCAGCAGCTCCTCCGCGGGCATCGAGGGACTCACCCGGTGCTTGCCGGCCTTGAGGCAGCTCCCATCGGCGCCGAGCCGCAAGAACCACGACCAGTCGTTCTCGGAGCCCACGAGCCCCGCGGCCGCGAGCTCGTCGCCCAAACCCCGCGCGGACGACCCTTTCGGCACCTCGAACACTTGTTCGGCGGTGTTCCCGGGGTTGGGCGGCGCGCCCACGTCGCACCCGAGCAGCAGGAGCGCCGCGATCATGCCATCGCCCAGAGGTGCCGCCCTGCGAGCACCTCTCCGTCGCGGGGCGCTTCCACCACCGCGAGCATCGCCTCGCACACCACCGCGATGGGAATCGCCCGCCAATCGTCGGCTACGCCCCGGAGGCCAGGGAGGCAGCGGAGCGCGCCGCCCAGCGCCATCAGGCCGGGCAGGAGCTCGCGCCGGCCGTGGTTGCCCTCTGCGGTCGGCGCCGACACGAGCGCCGACGGCCGAAAGATCGTCCACCGCAGGCCGGGCGCCTCGCGCACCAGCCGCTCGCACTCCCCCTTCATCTGCAGGTAGGCGCCCGCCCCGCCGGCTCCAAAGCTCGAGAGCAACAGCATTCGCGGCACGCCCACGGCGAGGGCCGCCGCCACAAGCTGCCGGGTGCTGCCGATGTCGGCGCTCTCGTAGGTGTCGCCGCTCCCGAATCGACTGCGCATCGTGCCCACCAGCGACACCACCATCTCACAGCCCCGCATGCCCGCTTCGAGCGCGGCGGCGTCGGCCAGATCGCAGACCACGGCGTCGGTGTCACGCCCGAGTGCGTGGGTCTCGGCCGTCTTGGGGCGCACGTGCGCGCGGAGGGCGTGGCCGCGAGCCCGGGCGAGGGGGATGAACTCGGTGCCGGTCGCGCCGGTGGCGCCGGCGAGGAAGATGCGCATGCGGGGGGCTTAGCCTGCTGGGCGCCGCGCTTTGCGCATGCCCATGCCCGAAGCACGGACGGTCGCGGCGAAGCGCCCCACCGCCCCCGGTTCTTGATACCTGCCCGCGCATGGCCCCCGACGAATCTACGCCCCCCCCTGCACTCACCCGCCGCGCCACGGTTCCCGCCTTGGAAGCCCGCTTGGGTGAGCCCATCGTGTGCCTCGACCACGGTTTTGTGCGGGTGGTGGACTACTTCGGCAACGACGACGCGATCGTGCAGGCTGCGCGGGTCAGCTACGGTGCCGGCACCCGAAAAACGTCGGAGGACCGGCAGCTTATCCGCTACCTGCTCCGCCATCGCCACACCACGCCGTTTGAGATGTGCGAGATTAAGTTCCACGTGAAACTTCCGATCTTCGTGGCCCGGCAGTGGATTCGACACCGCACCGCCAACGTCAACGAGATCAGTGGTCGCTACTCCATTTTCACCGACCAGTTCTACCTGCCGGCGCCGGGCGAGTTGGCGAAGCAGAGCACGAACAACAAGCAGGGGCGCGGCGAGGCGCTGAGCGACGACGAAGCCACGCGGGTGCGGGGCACGATCGAGCGGATCAGCCGGCAAGCCTACGCCGACTACGAGCAGCTCATCCACGAGGAGGGGCTCGCCCGCGAGGTGGGCCGCGCTGTACTGCCCGTGAACTACTACACCGAGTGGTACTGGAAGATCGACCTCCACAACCTGCTCCACTTCCTGTCGCTCCGCATCGACCCTCACGCCCAGTACGAAATCCGCGTTTTTGCCGAGGCGATGGCGGAGTTCGTGAAGTTGTGGGTGCCCGCAGCATGGGAGGCCTTCGCCGACTACCGCATTGGCGCCGTCACTCTGTCGCGGCAGATGCTCACAGTTGTGCGTCGTCGGCTCGCCGGCGAGGTGGTCACGCAGGAGGACAGCGGCCTCAGCAAGCGTGAGTGGGCCGAGCTGAACGACTCCCTGGAGAATGAATGACCCTCCTGCTCCTCGCGGGCTTGGCCGAGGCCACTCCCGTGTTCACCGAACGTTTCGACCGCCTGTCCGGCCTGTTCAAGGAGCGCATCGTGGCGCCCAAGGGAGGCGGCGCGCTGAACAAATACGAGGTGGCCAACGGCGTGATCACTTTTGAGGCGGACAGCCGCACCCGCCGTTTCGTGAGCATCGAGCAGAAGGTGGAGTTGCGGGGGCTGGAGTGGCTGAACGTGTCGGCCAAGGTGACGCTCACGGGGGTTTCGAACCCCCCTGTCGACGCCGTGTGTGGGCTGTTCGTGCGTTTTGACACCGGCGAGGTCGTGCCCGCCCGCCCCTGTGCCAATCGGGCCGACACCGAACCGCACCACCGGTGGGTGCCCGTGCCCGCCGGTGCCCGCGACGCCTTCGTGGGCGTGATGCTCTCCTCCCCCGGCACCCTCGTGGTGGACGACGTGGTGGCCGACCCCACCCCGCCCGATCTGAAGACCCTGGTACGCGGCAGTTTTGTGTACCACTGGCTCGGCAACGACGCCTTCCGCGACGATCACACCGACCAGAACGACACCGTGTGGCGGGGCGCCCTCGGGTTTTTTGGCGGCAAGGCCGACCGGAAGCTCACCTACTGGAAGCACACCGACGCCGCCACTCTTGAAACGTTCGCGGGTCACGCGGGGTCCGCCTACGTCACCCCCACCGAAGTTCACTCCGTCCTCAAGAGTGATGCCCGCGCGCTCGTGCTCGCGGCCGCCAGCTCGTTGGGGGCGCCGGGCCCGCTGTTGTCGGAGGGGCTGGCGATTCACCTCGCAGGGGATTGGGAAGGGCGCGACACTCGCCTCAGCACGCGCACCCAGGTGAACGAGGGGCGGGCGACCACGTTGGTCACACTTCTGGACGCAAAGACGTTCGCCGCGGAAGTGCCCGAGCGCGCCTACCTGATGGCGGGCGCCTTTGTGAGCTGGGTGGCGGCCACCAAGGGGGCGGAGACGGTTGGCGTGCTGTACAGCACCCTCACGGAGGGCGGAACCGCCGCCCAGAACCAGGCGGCGTTGGAAGCAGCGATGGGCGCGCCGCTCGCCACGCTCGAAAAGGGGTTTCGCGAGAGCTTGTAGGGCGGCGGTCGCTCAGCCCGGCGGGGTCGTTGGCGTGGCCGCGTCGTACCGCACGAGCTTCCGCCCCGCCCAGCCGAACAGCGCGATGCCGGCGAAGGCGGCGGCGTCTACGGCGAGGGAGGTGGCCGCGCCCATGCACACGACCACCGGCACCCCGGCGGCCGAGGCCTTCTGCACGATCTCAAATCCAGCGCGGCTCGACACCACGAGGCCCAGCTCCGCGAACGGGAGGTCGGCGCGCAGGGCGGCGCCCAGCACCTTGTCGACCGCGTTGTGGCGCCCGACGTCTTCGCGCACCAGCAGCACGGTACCGGCGCGGTTGAAGAGGCCCGCGCCGTGGCAGCCCCCGGTGGCCGCGAAAAGCGGCATCTGTGAGCTCAGCGCGCCCGCCACGGCCTGCACGAGCGCCCGCTCGGGAACCCAGCCGGCCGCGAGCTGACGCGGGCGCGGCAGCCGGTCGAGCGACGCTTTCCCGCACACGCCGCAGCTCGACGTGGCGTAGAACTCGCGGTCGGCGAGGCGGGCGCGGGCGGCGGGCACCCCTTCGGCCAGCCTTACGTCCACCACGTTGGTGCCCACCTCGGCCAAGGCGCGCAGGTCGTCGGCCCCGTCGATCACGCCCTCGCCGAGCAGAAAGCCCGCCGCGAGGTCAAGGTCGTGGCCGGGGGTGCGCATGGTGATGGCGGTCGACCGCCCCTCCACGCGAAGCTCGAGCGGCTCCTCGATCACCACCTGATCGGCATGGGCGCGCCCCGCCCTACGCAGGGACACGCGGCGAAGGCCGGGCTCGTTGGGCATCCCCGCACCTATCCGGATAGCGGCCGCCTATGTACACGCCGCCCGCCGCCCACCGCGACGACCCGACCGTGGCGAACGAGGTGATCGACGCGCACCCCTTCGCGCTGCTCGTCACGGCCGACTCCACCGGCGCGCTCGCTCCCACGCACCTGCCCATCCTGCGCGAGGAGGACTGCCTCCTCGGTCATGTCGCTCTCGGCAACCCGCAGGCGCGGCTCTCCGCCACCTCGGCCCTCGTCGTCTTTCAAGGCCCCCACGGCTACGTGTCCCCGACCTGGTACGGCAGACCCGAAGCGCACGTGCCCACGTGGAACTACGTGTCGGTGCATGTTTCCGGGAGGCTGGAGGCCCTCACCGCGGAGGAGACGGCGGCGGCCGTGGACCGGCTCGTGGAACGCTTCGAGGCCGTGTGGACGGTGGGGCCGTCGGTGCGCGCGCAGCTCGCTTCCGGGATCGTGGGGTTTCGGGTGCGCATGGACCGGGTGGAGACGCGCCTAAAACTCTCGCAGAACCAGGAGGAGGCCGACGCCATGCGGGTCGCGGACCACTTCCGTCGGTCCGACCCCGCGCTCGCCACGTGGATGCGCCGCGCGTTGCAGACCCGAAAGCGGCCGTAGGCTCGGGTGTGCCCTTGCGCGGCGATCGGGGGCGCTTAGCTCTGCCCGGTGTCCGCCCCCCTCGACCTTGACCTGCTCCTGCGCCAGCGTTTTGGGCACGCGGAATACCGGCCGGGCCAGCGCGAGATCGTGCAGCACGTGGCGGAGGTGGGCGATGCGTTGGTGGTGATGCCGACCGGCGCGGGCAAGTCGCTGTGCTACCAAGTGCCGGCGCTCGCGCGGGGCGGGCTCACGGTGGTGGTGTCGCCGCTGATCGCCCTGATGAAGGATCAGGTCGACGGGCTCCTTGCTCGGGGCATCCGCGCCACCCTCATCAACAGCTCGGTGGAGCTGGCCGAGCGCCGGTCTCGAATGGCGGCCGTGCGAGCGGGCGACATCGAGCTCGTGTATGTGGCGCCGGAGCGCTTCTCGGAGCGCTTTGTGGCCGAACTGCGGGGCTGCAACCTTCAGCTCCTCGCGATCGACGAGGCGCATTGCCTCAGCCAATGGGGCCACGACTTCCGCCCGGACTACCTGCGGCTCGGCGAGGTGCGCCGGGAACTGGGGGAGCCGCGCACGGTCGCGCTCACCGCCACGGCCACTCCCGAAGTGCAGGCCGACATCATGGCGGTGCTGGGGCTGCCCACCGCGCGCCGCTTCATCCGAGGTTTTGACCGGCCGAACCTGCGCATCGAGGTGATCGAGGCGCGAGGCCCCAAAGAGAAGGACACCCTCGCGGCAGCCCTCGCCAGCCCCGGCCCCTCGCTCGTGTACTGCGCCACCCGTCGCAACGTGGAGCGCGCCGCCGCCGCGATCCCGGGCGCGCAGATGTACCACGCGGGGCTTGAGCTCTCTGACCGCCAGTCGGTGCAGGAGCGGTTCATGCGCGGCAAGGCCCCGATCGTGGTGGCCACCAACGCCTTCGGCATGGGCATCGACAAAGAAGATGTCCGCTCGGTCGTGCACTACGACCTGCCGGGCAGCGTGGAGGCCTGGTACCAGGAGATCGGGCGGGCGGGGCGCGACGGCAAGCCCGCTCGGGCCACGCTCATCTTCCGCGAGCAGGACCGCCGCATCCACGAGTTCTTCATCACCGGCAGCCACCCGCCCGCGGCGTGGGTGCACACCGTCTGGAACGAGCTGAACGCTCGCTCCGACCGAGGCGCCGGCCCCACCCGCGGCCCCGTTCACCTGCCCCTCGCGGAGCTGCAGTCACTCCTTCCGAACGATGCCGACGAGCGGGCCGCCCAGAGCTGCATCTACGTGCTGCAACGCGAAGGGATGGTGCGGCGGCTCGGGTCGAGCGACAAGCCGGGGGTGGCGCGCCGGGTCGGGTCGAGCCGGGAGTCGGGGGTGCGCGGCCAGGTGTGGGCGTGGCTGGAAGCCCAGCCCGGTGCAGACCACGGCGTTTCGGTGTTCATCGACCGACTCGCCGACGAACTGGAGCTCGATGCCGCCCACGTGATCGCGGCGCTCACGGCGCTGCGCGCGAAGGGGGTGCTGGCGTGGGAGGAGCCCTCTCGCAGCGATGGTGTGGAGCTGCTGAAGCCCGGCGCCCCGCTGGGGCTCACCGAAGAGACCGTGCGGGCTCGGCGGGCTCGGGAGCTAAAAAAGCTTCAGGCGATGGTCGATTTCGCGCGCGCCGAGTGCCGCCGAAAGTACGTCCTCGAGTATTTTGGCGAGGTGGCGCCGTACGATCGATGCGGCACCTGCGATGCGTGCCGCAGCGGCAAGCGGTCGGGCAGCGCGCCGCGAGCGCTGAAGGCCGACGAAGAGATCATCGTGCGGAAGGTGCTCGCCTGCGTGGCCCGGATGAAGGAGGGGTACGCCGCCGGCATGGTGGCCCGCGTGCTCACCGGGCAGCGGGACGGCGCGCTCGGCGGCCTCGGCCTCGACCGCCTCTCCACCTTCGGCATCCTCTCTCAGCTCGGCCAGCGCGAGGTGGAAGCGGTGATCGCGGAGCTGCTGCGGAGCGGGGCGCTCGGTCGACGCGAGGTCACCCGCACCATGAAGGGCCGCGACACCCGCTACGCCGTACTGGAGCTCACCGACGTGGGCCGCGCCGTGATGATGCAGCAGGCTCCCGAATTCTGCATGTGTTTTCCGCTGGGCGAACGGTCGATGTCCGCGCCCTTGGCCACGTCACCGCCCGCGGGGGCGTCCGACCTCCTCGCGCACCTCCGCGACGTACGCGCCCGGGTGGCCCGCGCCTCCGACGTGCCGGCCTACGTGGTGGCGCCCGACCGCACCCTTGAAGCGATCGCATCGGCGCGGCCTGTCTCTCGAACGGCGATGCTCGACCTCCACGGCATGGGCCCGGAGCGGTTTCGAAAGTACGGGCAACCGCTCTTAGAGGCGGTGCGGAGCTGGTGCGGGGGCTGAGGAGTTTGGGTGATGCGCCGTGGCCCGGCAACTTGGGTTTGGCATGCGCGCGGCGCGCATCACGGCGCCTACGACGCTCACACGCCGGTCAGCAGCAGGTCGAGCGCGGCCAGAATCGTGGCCCCCTCGGCTGCGAGCGACCCCACGTGGTCACCCAGCGCCGCCACCGGGGCGCCGACGAGCGCCGGCGTGTCCATCACCACATCCTGCCCGGCCACCCGGAAGCAGGGTTGGAGGGTTCGCGCCGGGCGGGGCACGCCGGCCGCCAGCCGCAGCGGCACCACCACGCGCGTGCGGAGCTGGGCCAGCATATCCGCCTGTACGTCGAGCAAGAACGGCGTGTCGTCGGCGCCGCGGGCGCTCTGGTTGCGGTACACGTCGTACCGCGCCATCAGATGTTGCCGAACTGCGCACCGAAGGTTCCATCCCGGGCGATGCGCTCGTTGTAGTCGTCCAGAGCCCCGCCGTTTTCTTGGAGCCACCGCTCCTGGCGGGCCGCGGCCACCTTGGCCTGGAGTGCCACCTCGAGCGTTGCGGAGAGCGGAATGCCCAGGCCCCGGGCTTCGGCGAGCAGGTGCGCGTTCACGGTGAGGTTCACGGCCTGTTTCTGTGCTCGGATGCTGCTGGGGTGCGTGTGGAGCATGCGCATGATGTACCCGCACTTTGGATGCGTGTCAACGGTCCCCTGTCTGGAGTTACCCCAGTGCCTGACTCCCGGCTCCCGGCTCCCGCTCTCGGCTACTGAGGAGCCAGGGAGCCGATCTGGTGCCAGGGCACCACCCGGATGTCGTGTCGCGCCGACTCCTCGTCGCCCCCGTACACCAGACAGGCGCGCACCTCTCGACCGGGATGCTCGGCGCGCGTCGCAGCCAGCGCTGCCGCCAGCGGAGGGAACCAATCGCCGGCCAAGGTGGCTCCCGACTTCGCCTCCACCAGCCACAGCACCGCGCCGTCGTCCACGACCAAGTCCACCTCCAGCCCGCGCGTCTCCCGCCAGTGGAACAGGCGCGGTGTCAGGCCGCGATGAACCCGCTGCTTCCAAATCTCGGTCGCGACCCAGGTTTCGAACACCGCGCCCCGCAGCGGGTGCCCGCGCAGCTCGTCGGGCGAGCGCGCGCCGAGGAGGAAGGCCACCAGCCCCGTGTCGACGACGTGCAGCTTTGGGGCCTTCACGAGCTGCTTCCGGGTATTCCGAAGCCACGCCGGCACCCGCATCGTGAGGAAGCTGGACTCCAGAACCGACAGCCACGCGCGCGCCGTGGGTTGGGCTACGCCCGCGTCGGCGCCCAGAGTGGCCAAGTTCGTCTCTTGCGAGGTCCGTGCGGCAGTTAGGCGAAGAAACGTCGAAAACGGGATGAGGTCGACGATGTTCAGGATGGCCCGTACGTCGCGCTCCACGTACGTCGCCACGTAGGCGGCTTGCCAGCGATCGGCTGGGATGTTCGCGTCGTGGATGCGGGGGAAGCAGCCGGTCCACAGCGCGGTCCACAGGTCGTTCGGTGGAGAGGGGAAGCGCGCGACCTCGCCGCGGTCCGGGGGGAGGAGCGTGAGCACGTCCGTGCGACCGGCCAAGCTCTGCGAGATGGCCGCGGACAGCGCATGCTGGTTCGATCCCGTGAGCACAAAACGGCCCGGCCGGGCGTCCGCGTCGACCTCCACCTGGAGCCACGAGAGCAGCTCGGGCACGCGCTGCACCTCATCGAGGATCGCGCCGTGGCGGCGACGGTGAAGGAAGCCCCGGGGGTCGTCGCGCGCCTCGTCTCGGTGGTCTGGACGTTCGAGGTTGGTGACCGGCAGCGCGGGAAACGTCTGCTGCACGAGCGTCGATTTGCCGGACTGGCGCGGCCCCACGACCGTGACCACCGGAAAGCTGGCCGCGCTGGTGCGAAGAGCGGATTCGAGGACGCGCGCGATCATGGGCAGAGTGTGCGCCGCCCGATGCATGAAGTCAATTTCACATCTTGATTTCATGCCGGACCCATCCGGCCTTGAGCTTCGTCGCTCGGCCCCGCCCGCACGAGCGCCCGGCCCGAACGAGCGCTATCCTCTCCCGATGCGCCGTTTCCTCCTTCCCCTCGTGGCCCTCGGCTGCTCCGACTACGAGGTGACGGTCAACGGCAAGACCCCCACCGGCGACTCCGCCTGCGACGGCGGCGGCCTGCCCGACCCCTACGAGGTCGTCGTCGACCCGAGCTGCGAGCAGGAGCCGGATCCCGGGAGCTTCCTCCCCACCGTGGAATGGCAGTGGTCGGCCTCGACCGGCGCTCCCGGCTACGACGATGTGATGATGACGCCGGTCGTGGGCGACCTCGATGGCGACGGCGTTCCCGAGATCGTGTTCACCTCCTACGCTGCCGACGCCTACGGCTCGGCGGGTGCGTTGCACATCCTCTCGGGCAGCGGTGGTCGCGAGCTGGCGGCGTTCACCAGCATCGGCGGCTACGCCCCGGTGGCCTCCGCGGGGGTGGCGCTCGGTGAGATCAACGGCGGCGCTGAGCGCGAGATCGTGACGATCACCACCGACTCCCGCCTGATCGCGCTGCATGCGGACGGCTCGGTGGTGTGGGTGAGCGAGCCCTACCCCGGCGACATTTCGCCGTACGGGTACCCGGCGATCGGCGATCTGGACGCGGACGGGCTCCCGGAGGTGGTGGCCGGACGCGTGATCCTCGACGGGAACGGCGCGCTCGTCGGCAAGGGAATCATGGGCATGGGCGGCAGCTACTCCATCCCGATCATCGCCGACCTCGACATGGACGGGCTCCAAGAGGTGGTGGTCGGGAACGCCGCCTACTCGAAGGATGGCACCGCCAAGTGGACCAACGGCAACCCCGATACCTGGCCGGCCGTGGCCGATTTCGACGGCGACGGCGATGGGGAGGTCGTGACCTCGTACTCGGGGAGCGTGTACCTCGCCGACACCGATGGCACCGCGCTTTGGGGCCCCTCCACGATCCCCGGCGGGGGCGGCGGTCCGCCGACCGTCGCAGACTTCGACGGCGACGGCGCGCCCGAGATCGGCGTCGCCGGGGCCTCAGCCTACACCGTGTTCGACACCGACGGCTCCATTCTCTGGTCGATGCCCACCACCGATGCGTCCTCGCAACAGACGGGGTCGAGCGTGTTCGACTTCGAGGGCGATGGCGCCTACGAGGTGGTCTACGCCGATGAGCTCAGCCTCTGGGTTTACGACGGGGCGACCGGTGCGGTGGAGCTCCAAGAAGATGGCCACTCGAGCTGGACGCTGTTCGAGTACCCGGTCGTTGCCGACGTCGATGGCGACGGGGAGGCCGAGATCGTGCTCGCGAGCAACAACTCGATCAATGCCGGCTGGCAGGGCATCACCGTGATCGGCGATGCGACGGGCAGCTGGGCGCCCACCGCACCCGTCTGGAACCAGCACGCCTACAGCATCACCAACGTCGAGGACGACCTTTCGATCCCGGCCTCCCCCACGATGAACTGGCTGAGCGGACACAACAGCTTCCGGGCGGGCGGGAAGCGTGACCTGATCGGCAACCCCCTCGCCGACCTGTTCCCGGTCGTCCAACGCATCTGCGGCTGCGACTCCGACACGGCCCAGCTGGTGGTGCAGGTGGAGAACCGCGGCGGGCGCGACGTTTCTGACGACCTCACGGTTGCGGTCTACAGCGGCGGAGCCCTGCTGACGGTGGCCGGCCTTCCGGGGGGCGTTCCCGGCGGCGAGGCGAGCGAGGCGCTGGTGATCGCGGTCCCCACCGCTTCGATCGGCAAACAACTCAAGGTGGTGGTGGACGACGACGGCGCGGGCGGCGGCATAGTGACCGAGTGCGACGAGGACAACGCCGTGGAGGAGCCCACGCCCGAGTGTGAGTGAGGGGAGCAGCGTCTGGGTGACAGGGCGGTCGCAAAGTCGGCGCCACCGGATCCGGCCGCGAACGCGGCTATCGAACGAGGCCCCGCAGCATCGCCCCGACCCGCCGCAGCTTCGGCTGGAGCGCCAGTCCCTCGGGCGTACCGACCAGATCCAGAGCCGCACAGGCTTCCGCGGCCGAGCCCGCCGCGATCCTGTAGTGGTTGCGCCCGGCATCTCCGCCGCGGGACCGCCCCTCGGCGATGTTGAGCACCACCGAATCGGCAGAGCGCTGAAGTTGATCGCGGAGCGGTGACCGCCCGGTGGCGATTCTCAGCGACGGACAGGCGCGCGCGACCTCCAACGCGAGGCGGTAGACATCGAGATTCT